>CAZMDZ010000172.1:0-8271 GCA_964565175.1 uncultured Planctomycetales bacterium | reverse complement strand
GTAGGTGAGTGGATGAGCCGCGAAAAGCAAATCCGCGATCAATACGAAGCGGTTGAGCACGCTGATCACTACACCGATCGGCGCTGGACTCAAACGCGGCACGCGCGCAAGACTAATCAGTGGGAGATGGATACCGTCGCTCAGCTGCTGGCCAAGGCGGCAGAGTTGAATGGCGGCCGATTGAATCGTGTTTTGGATATGCCGTGCGGCTTTGGTCGCTTTCAGCAATTGCTCGCTGATTCAAGCAAGTCGCTGATTCAAGCTGATTTGGCGATGTCGATGCTGCAGCGCCGAGACGAGGGCTTGGATACTAGCGGTTCTAATTCGGTGGAGGAGGCGTCGGCGATGCAGGCTTCTCTATTGAAAATCCCGCTCAAAAACGGCTGCATTGACCTCAATTTATGCATGCGCGTTTTGCACCATTTCCCGGAGACTGCACCGCGCGTTCAAATCCTTTGCGAACTCGCCCGAGTGAGCCGTTTTGCCATCGTCAGCTATTACGACGCCGGTTCCTTTCCGCACCTACGTGATCGAGTCCGCGGTCGCAAGCGCACTTTATATCCAATAAGCAACGCTCAGTTTGATGCCGAAGCCAAGCTTGCAGGCTTTCAGGTCGTTGGTAAGTGCTTTCGTCGGCGCTGGTTCAGTTTTCAGGTATTAGCTTTATTGGCACGCGCTTAGATCTTGTTTTTTCCTCTTCATTCGAAAGAATATGTAAATTACTTGCCGGTTTTGGTTTCCTTTTACGCGATATTGGGGGGCCCTGAATCCTCTCTCGGGATCTCCTCCCCAATACACATGACTTCTCTCCCCATCGCAACAGCATTTGCTTCCTTATCCCTCCTGCTACCTTCTGCTGCTCAAGAACCAGGGCTGGATTGGTCGACGCTTTTGGGTGGATCTGGAAATGATGTCCTCCAGGACGCAGCAAGGACTTCCACTGGCGATTGGATTGTGATCGGCCAATCCACTTCATTCGACTTCCCGATCTCGGCTAACGCCTATCAGCAATCCCAGGCAGGCGGTGGGGACAGCTTCGTGGCGAAGGTTTCTTCGGATGGCAGCACCCTACTCTGGGCAACTTACGTCGGTGGAACGGAAATTGACGAAGCATGGCAAGTCGAAGTGGACAGCCAGGACCGCCCCGTGATTGCTGGCTTTACCGAATCGGCTGCGATTTCGCTGACAGTTCCAGGTGTAGGGGATACGGTGCGCGACGGCCTTGAGGCTGGATTCGGATGCCGGTTGCAGGCGAATGGACAAGGAATGGACTGGTGGACTTTCGTCGACGGTGTTTATTACGACGAGGTGATCGCCCTTGACTTAACGTCTAATGACGAGCCAATCGTTTGTGGCCTCACTGGTTCCTATGACTTTCCAGCTGTGGGGAGCAACTCCAATTCCTTCCCCGGAACGGGTTGGTGGGATGAATCCGCATTTTTAACCAAGCTAAGCGCCGACGGGGCGTCCATCCTGCTTTCCACTTGCATTGGTGGCATTGGCGGTGGAACCGCTGCGGCGGATATCAATTTGGATTTGGGAGGATCGGTGGCATATCTGTGCGGGGAAACAGAAGTTCATGGCTTGGCCACTCCCGGAGCTTTTGACGAAGTTTATAACCCGGGTTTCTTTGATGAGCCGGACGGATTCCTGGCGCGCATTGATTTGAATTCCGGTGCAACAACCCATTGCACTTACCTAGGCGGTGCGGATCGAGAATTTCTTTCTCGTGTCCGAATCCACCCTAGCGGTGATGTCGTCGTTGCAGGAGATAGCGATTCTGCAGATTTCCCGACCACCGCAGGCGCTTACCAAACTTTATATGGGGGGGCACGGCGACGTGATTGTGAGCCGTCTTTCGGCAGACCTGTCCACGCAAGTTTTCGGCACTTATATCGGTGGCGATGGGGACGAGGATGAATTCGCCACAATGACATTGACCCCATCAGGGATCGCGGTACTCATGGGTACCAATTTGGCCGGCTTTCCAGTCGTGGATGGTGCTTGGGACCACGTGCAAAACGACACGTTGGGCGATTTGTTATTGGAGGCCTCGTGGGTTTGTCGCGAGTGGGACAGCCGTGGAGGCAACAGGATCCCGAACCAGTTGTTGGCCAAAGCCAGTAGCGCTAGCGTAAAGGGAAAAAAACAAAGAACTTAGGAGGATCAAGTGTGTCGTCAATCCTATTGGGTTCAGAATATAATTTCAACCTATGGAGTTCAGACCCAAGTCAACGGCGAGTAGATTGCTTATTTCGGCCATCCTGGCATTGGTTTCGCCGACTTCTGGCTTCGGCCAGGAAATCTTGACATTGGGCATCGGAGGAGACCTTCATTCGGTTGACCCCAACTCGGGCATCATCTCGTTTGTTGGGGTAACAGGCCACCATGACTATCCATGGACAGGTCTGGCTCAAAATTCTAGCGGGAAGCTATACTCTTGTTATGGAGATGACCAAATCGGTTATTCCATTTATGAAATAAATCCAACCACTGGAGTTGGAACCTTTGTTGTGCAGGCCCCCTTCACCGGGGTGGGCTCAATGGCATTTGGCCCTGGAGACGAACTATTCATAGTTAACAACCCAATTTGGCCAACCGTTGGCGGAATTTATGAGTTGTACACTTTTGACCTTACAACTGGAATTGAAACTTTCATAGGTTCCACCGGAGTTAAAGTTCTCATTGCCATGGATTTCAAGGGGGGCGAACTCTACGGGCATTCATATCCCGAAGGGATCATTCAGATCGACACAACGACCGGAGTAGCCACGGACGTAAATCCAAATTTTCGAGGACCCAATGGGAATACGATTTCATTGTGTTTTGATGACGCCGGTGCATTCTATTTCGTCGACCACGCTCTTTGGATGGTCAGTGAGCAGTCTGGAATACGGCACCCAATCGATTGGCTTTCCTATCTTGGCTGGTGGGGCGAAGCCGTCTTTGTCGAAGGGGACCAGCCAAACTTTTCTTTGACCCTAGAAGGGACATCGGGTCATTACATGGGGACCCGCATTGCTGGGGCTACTCCAAATGGGGAGATTGCTTTGCTATGGGCCAGGGGAGAGGGTGGGCCTACCCCTGTACCTAATGGCTTGCCCTGCGCAGGAACGCTGATGGATCTAAATTCCAATATGAAGCTATTGGCGACCGCCACAGCTGACGCCAATGGGCAGGTAATCATCGGCCCTGGACCTAACCGTGTGCCTGCTGCGGCAGCTGGTTTGATTTGGCTTCAGGCCATAGATTTGAGCACCTGCGAGACAACGAACAGAATTGTTGTCTACATTTAAGCGAAACGCACAGGCTTATTGAAGTAGGTGCTCCTGAATCAACGCCCACTCCTCCTGCCGCGCGTGCCAGCGCAATTCACGATGGCCGATGCCGTGGCGGGTTTGGGGATAGACCATCATGCTCCAGTTCAGCTTGCCAGCTTTCTGCAGCGCGTAGGCGAACTGCATCATGTTTTGCAGGTGCACGTTGTCGTCCATGGCGCCGTGGTGCATGTGCAGATAACCCTTCATTTGACCGGCGTGTTCCAAGATTGAGGTCTTGGCGTAACCGTCGGGGTTGAGTTCGGGCGTGGACATATAACGCTCGGTGTAAACCGTGTCGTACATGCGCCAGTCGTAAACGCCGCCGCCAGCCACCGCCAACGAGAACTTGTCCGAGAAGACCAGTGCAAAAGCACTCATGAATCCGCCATAGCTATAACCGGTAATGCCGACGCGGTCGCCGTCGGCCCATGGGTTTGCGCACAGCCAATCGACCGCGTCTTCCAAGTCATGCAGTTCGCTCAAACCCAGCTGCTTGTAACAAGCCTTCGTTGCCCACAAACCTTTGCCCGACGCGCTGCGCACATTCACCTGCAGCACAATCACGCCTTGCTGAGCGAGGAATTGAAACCACGAGCTACCCTGCCAGCTATTGCGCAAGGTGGGGGCGTTGGGGCCAGAGTAGGTGGACAGCCACACCGCGTACTTCGCATTCGGATCAAAATTCACCGGCTTGAGGATTGCCGCATCCAACTTGAAGCCATCGCGCGCGCTAACTTCGTGGACTTCCCATTCCGCCATTAAGTATTCTTCGGCGGCGGCGACTTTGCTTTGATTCAACACTTTGATCACTTCACCAGTCTTGCCGTCGCACAAACGCACTTCTTCGGGCATAGTGCGACTGGAAACGCGATCCAGCATCAACGAGTGATCGTGGTTGAAGCTGACCCGGTGACTTCCCCGCCCCGACGTCAGCCGGGTCAACCCACTTCCATCCATGTTGATCCGATAAATATTCGAATCAATCGCGCCGTCTTTGGTGCCACTGAACCAAACTACACCTTCCTCTTCATCCACTTCCATCACCCGCGAGACTTGCCATTCACCGGCAGTGACCGGGTTCTTCAATTTGCCATCGGCCGAGTAGAGGTACAGATGCTGATAACCACCGCGGTGTGACTGCCAAAGGAAGTCGCCACTCTCCAGCCAACGCGGTGGGGCAGGCCGCGGTGTCCACGAATCCTCCGACGACTCACGGACCATCAACTTGTGTTTGCCATTTGCTGGATTGGCACTGCGCATATCCGCGTAAGTCTGAATGCGATCGGCAACCACGAACAGACAACGATCACCCTCCGGCGTCCACATCACCCGCGTGATCAGCAAGTCCTCTGGGTACTCGCTCAAATCTAACCACTTGACCTTGCCCGATTTGGCTTCAGCAATGCCCAACTTCACGGTTGGGTTTGGATCACCCACCTTCGGGTAATTGACCACCTCCGGCTTGACGCGGAAGTGCCCGTTTTCAATGTGATCGACCAGCGTGAACTCATGCACCGCCGCTTCATCCGACGCCAGAAACGCCACGTACTTGCCATCCGGCGACCACCAGAATGCTTTGAAGCGACCGCGCCCGTAGATCTCTTCCTGGTAAACCCAATCCAACTTGCCATTGAAAAAATCCGGTCCACCATTTTTCGTCACTCGCCGCGTCTTGCCGCCCAACTGCTTGATATACAAATCATTGTTCATCACCCAAGCAAAGTGCTTGCCGTCGCCGCCGAGCTGAGCAAACTCCAACTCCCCGCCGACTTCGGCCGAATCCAGCACCTCAACCTTCTCCTGATCCGGCTTCCCCGAAATCATGTAGTACTTGCTCTGGTGCTCAATCACCAAGCTTTGCCCATCCGCCGACCGCTGCCCACCCGACGACTTTTTGCCGACGGCCTGAGCAATCTTTTCGTCAACCCCCGCCTGCTTCAGTAAATAAGTCACCCCCCACGAATCCGGCCCCAACAAACCCTGCTGCGGCCGTCCGCGCTGCATCTCTGGCGCGGCCTCCAGTGTCAGCGGATCCAGCAGCTCTGTCTTGCCACCCTTCCGCCAACTCAAAAACTGCCCATCTTCCCCCCAGGAAATCCGCGCCGCCCGCGAGAAATAACTCGGCGCTTGCTCACGGCCGGACGCCTGCTCCAGGGTCAGCTTTTTCTTCGCATCCTGGTTTGGTGCCGCCCAGGTTGATTCAGATCGGAAACTAAAGCTGGGGAAATCAATTGCAATGCTGGCTGGGCGGGCAGGTACAGGCAATGACGCTGCGCAAGCGAAAGCTAAGCAAACATGAAGGGTGGAAGGGCGCATTCTGCGAGTCTAACAAGCTCGGGTGGATCCAACGGCCGTGGAATCTTTTCTGTTCGGCCGTTAGGAGATGGATTTGCCACTCCGCTTATTGGACCTTTCGCCTGTGAGGGTCTGAAGAAAGCGGTTTGATTCCTATTCCGATTGCATTCGGTGTTCCGTGTAACAAAAAGATGTTGCAGTTGATCTAGCCATTCGCCGGCGCCGCACCCGCACCTCTGCGCCCACACGGGCAGGGGAAAGAGAGTCTCCAAGCGCTTCGCTGGCGGGGAGAGCCGCGGGAGTCCACCACAGCTGTGGGACCCGATGGGGTACTTTTGATTTTAGGTGAAAAGATTCAAAGTCCTAGCTACGCAGCTTTGCGAGCACCAAGCCATGGGTTAAGCTGGCACGAGCAAAGGGAAGCGTATGAAAGAAAATCAAAACACCGAATGGAAATCATCGTGGCGGGATGAATACCTGAAATGGCTTTGCGGTTTCGCGAATGCCCAGGGCGGTGTGCTGGACGTCGGCCGTAACGATGATGGGAAGGCGGTGGGGCTTGAGAACGCAGAACGGTTGCTGGAGGAATTGCCGAACAAGTTGCGCGATCTTCTGGGTGTTGTGGCCGAAATCAATCTAATGGAGGAAGGTGGCAAGCAATTCCTGCGAATCATGGTTGAGCCTTACCCAGTGCCGATCAGTTACCGCGGTGAGTATCACTATCGAAGCGGCAGCACCAAGCAAGTCCTCAAGGGTGGTGCCCTTGACCGTTTTCTTCTCGGAAAGATCGGCAAGCGCTGGGATGGGGTGCCTCTGCCAGGGGTCGGAGTTGAAGATTTGGACCTCGCTGCCTTGGCCAAGTTTCGTGAGCGTGCCGCACGTAGCAAACGCCTTGGATCAGACGCATTGAACGAGGATGATCCGGGTCTAATGGAGAAATTGCGGCTGACAGAGGGCTCGTACCTCAAGCGGGCGGCCGTTTTGCTGTTCCACCCGGATCCTGAGCGTTATGTCACCGGCGCTGCGATCAAGATCGGCTACTTCGCCACCGAGTCCGATTTGCGCTATCACGACGAAGTGCAGGGCGATTTGTTCACGCAGGTTGATAAGACGATGGACCTGCTACTGACGAAGTACTTGAAGGCCACGATCAGCTACGAGGGAATTCAACGGGTGGAAAGTTTTCCCATGCCGTCGAGTGCCCTGCGTGAGGCGCTGCTGAATGCTGTCGTCCATCGTGACTATGCAGTTCCTGCGCCGATTCAAATTCGTGTTTACGCAAATCGTTTGGTGATTTGGAATTCTGGTGAGTTGCCGGAGAACTGGACAAATGAGAAGCTGATGGGAAGGCATTCTTCGGAGCCCTACAACCCAGACATTGCGAACACCTTTTTCAGGGCTGGAGAAATCGAGGCATGGGGGCGGGGCATCCAACGAGTGCTTGAGGCCTGCCAGGAGGCTGGCACGCCGAAACCTTCGGTGAAACCTTCGGTGAAAACTTCGGTGAAAATCTTGGAGATGATGCGCAAGGACGCCGAGGTTACGATTCTGGAAATGGCTGAGGCGATTGGAAGAAGCACTCGTGCAATTGAAATGCAGCTAGAAAATCTCAAGGCCCAAGGCAAAATCAGGCGTGTGGGCCCAGCAAAAGGCGGCCATTGGGAAATCCTGGAGGTAAGCGATGAGTAATGTCGGCTGAGAAAAAAACTTCTCAGCGCGATTGCTTTGACGGGTGTTTCAAACAAAGCAAGACGCTGCATTCACCGCACTTGGGCGTCGCGGTGCAAATGTTGCCATAGTCTTTTGCGGCAAAAATCCACAGCAAGGTATCCAGATAAACCGCGTTCTCCGAGGATTTATCTGCTAACCGCATCAGGCAGGAAAACGCCTGTTCGGGAGTCGGCTCTTTGTTGATGAAGCCTAAGCGCTGCGGGCCGATTAACCGGCAAATATGCAGATCTGGTTTGATCGCGTTGATCCCGACATTACGCAGGTATTCCATCGCCAGGGTGAAGCCGATCTCCTTGAGCTTGTAGCGCCTGCCGGAGCCTAACTCCTTGGCAATTCGCTCTGGCTCCTGGGATGTCACAAAGGCGTCCATGCTGCCGAATTCGTGGGCCAAAGACTCGAACATCTCAATATTCCGAGCCAGAGTTTCCATCTGCGCCGCAATCTTCCTATTACCGCAGCGGATTGCAATCATTTGCCCGGTCAAGCTGCTTGGACTCGCGCTTTTCAAAGTGCTCGCGTCGTATTGGCTGAATAACTGATCGATCTGATCAAGATTCGCAGCGATCGGCCCCCAGGGCCTCTGGTTACTCAGTTGAGCCAAAATCAGACCGCGCGCATGCTCATTCAGCGAGAAGGACTACCCCTTCAGCCGGTCTTCATAAGCACGGACTTGACCGAACTCGTCGATGATTCCTTGGAAATCCACGCCATGATTCCGCAGGGTGTCCTTGACTTGTCCAATTACCTGGTCGATCATCACTTACTCCCTCTCTCGGGCTTTGCGCTATGGATTTCAGTTAGAGCGACCGGCCAAGTTCTTGGAGTATCGCGCGCTTCCTTTTTGCTTCGATTTCTGGATCCACCCCTTGGATGTTCCGTGTAACAAAAAGATGTCGCAGTTGATTTAGTCATTCAGCGGCACCTC
>CAZMDZ010000171.1:0-8271 GCA_964565175.1 uncultured Planctomycetales bacterium | reverse complement strand
TGCTCGAAGAGTGGGCGGATCGCGACGACGGTCCAGCGAAGTTGAAGGTGCAATTGGCGGATTATTATTTGCGCAACGGGGAAACGCCGCGTGCGGTCGAGGTGTACAAGCAGGCGTTGGCCCAAGATTCGTCGTGCGGGTCGCAGGAGTTGAGCGAGCGCTTAGGGGTTGGTTTGGAAGAAGCGGAAGAGGCGCAGGCGGAAGTAGTCGATGGGCGGTTGCGAGCAGTCGTGCCGATGGAATCGAAGGCTGAAGTGCCGGAGGTTAAGTCAGAGATCGATTTCAGCGACGTTGGCGGCATGGATGCGGTCAAGGAAGAGATTCGAATGAAAATCATCCTGCCGTTGGAGCGGCCGGATTTGTTCGAAGCCTATGGCAAGAAAACCGGGGGCGGGATTTTGCTTTACGGACCTCCGGGGTGCGGAAAAACGCTCATGGCCAAGGCCACTGCTGGCGAGGTGAAGGCGCGTTTCATGCCAATTGGCATTCACGACGTGCTCGATATGTGGATCGGCAACAGCGAAAAGAATCTGCATGGCATCTTTGACTCGGCGCGCGCGCAAACTCCCACCGTCTTGTTCTTTGACGAGGTCGACGCCCTTGGTGCCAGTCGTTCGGACATGCGCCAATCCGCTGGCCGTCATTTGGTCAATCAATTCCTCGCCGAGCTCGACGGTATGGAACACGACAACGACGGCTTGTTGATCCTGGGGGCAACGAACGCGCCGTGGCATCTGGATCCGGCTTTTCGCCGTCCGGGGCGCTTTGACCGAATTTTGTTCGTGCCGCCGCCCGATGAAGAAGCGCGCGCCGAAATCATTCGTGCTTTGCTGAAAAACAAGCCCGTGGATGACATCGACGCTGAGCGGGTGGCGAAGAAAACCAAAGATTTCTCCGGCGCGGATCTGAAGGCGGTGGTGGAGATGGCGATTGAAATCCGGCTTCAAGAAGCGTTGCGCAAAGGCACGCCAGCGCCCTTGACGACCAAGGATTTGCTCCAAGCAATGAAGAGCGTCAAACCGAGTACCAAGGAGTGGTTTGCGTCGGCGCGGAACTATGCGCTTTATTCCAACCAGGGTGGAATTTACGACGACATCTTGGATTACTTAAAAATCAAACGCTAAGCCAGAATTTGCTGATGCTGCGTCGCGCTGAGTTATTGCTGGATCAACGTCGCCCGATCGATGCCGAAGAGGTGTTGCGGAGCTACATGGTCGATCAACCCGATGACGTCTCTGCTCACATCTTGCTGGCGCAATCATTGATGTTGCAAGAACGACCCAAGGCTGCCTTGGAGGTGGCCGAGCGAGCGGTCGAGTTGGAGCCAGCTTGGAGTCACGCCCATTGGGTGAAAGGCCGGGTGTTGATGGAGACTGGTGCCGGCAAAGAGGCCCGTGCTTGCGTCGACCAGGCAATTGAATTGGAGCCGGAGGACCCGGATAACTACGGCCTGAGCGCGCAGCTTTATGCGCGCCAACATCATTGTAAAGACGCCATCGCTGAAGCCGAGCATGGTTTATCGTTGGACCCGGATCACAGTTTATGCCGACTCTTGCTTTCGCATAGTTTGACTCGGTCGGGCAAGCAGGGCGTCGCCCGGGAATCCTTGGAAGCGGGGTTGGCCAACAATCCGATGGACCCCGATGCTCACGTGCAAATGGGATTTCAGGCTTTGCACGTCGGCGACAATGAGCGGGCATTAGAAGCCTTTGAAGAAGCACTTCGCTTGGACGCCGAACATGAAGGGGCGCGTGAAGGCTTGGTCGAAGCGCTGAAGGCGCGCAATCCGATTTACAGCTTGATTCTGCGCGGCTTCCTCAAGCTAAACTCGCTGCCAGTCAAAACGGCGCTTTTCCTTTTCGTCGGCTTTTTCATTCTTAGTCGTGTTGCTCGATCGATGGGGAAGAGCCATCCGGAATGGAAGGTCTTTTTAGATCCCATCACCTGGCTTTACCTAAGCTTTGTCGGACTGACCTGGTTCGCCGAATCCTTTTTCGACGTCATCTTGATGGCCAGTCGACAAGGGCGTTTGGCTTTGATTGGAAACGCCAGGTACCGTGCTTATGCTTTCGCCATTGCTCTAGCCATCATTGCCAGTTGTGGAGTGATGGCCGCAGTTCGCAGCGATACCGGTTGGCTGTACATGGCCCTATTTGTTTTAGTCGCTCAAATCCCGGTCGTCAGTGCTTTTCAGTGCAGCTTCCCCCATGCGCGAAGAGTGATGTCAACCATCGCCATCGTTTGCAACCTGCTGATTCTTACCGGCTTGGCAGTGCTGCTCGTTGGGGGGAGAGGCTCGATGGAGAAGGGCATCGACCTGGTTGCCTACGGCGGCGTTGGCGGAGCGCTGTCTTCTTGGCTCGGAATGGCGTTGTTGATGCGTGAACGCTAATCGGGGCGACGTGCTTCTAAATTAGAAGCTTCTAGTCCCAGGCGATTAGGACTTGGTTAAAAACGATCGGCTTGACGGTAGGCGTTCAGCAACTTGACCTCGCCATCTTTGCCGCCCTGCGACTTGCCGTGTTCCATGCCAAGGATGCCGTCGAAGCCGCGTTTGTGAATGCGCTTGAACACATTCTGGTAGTTCACCTCGCCGGTGTAGGGCTCTTTGCGGCCAGGGTTATCGCCGATTTGGAAGTAGGCGATTTCGTCCCAATAGCGATTAATATTGGGAATGAGGTTGCCTTCGGTGATCGCTTGGTGATAGATGTCGAACAGAATTTTCACTGCTGGCGACTGGACCGCTTTGCACAACATGTGGGCATGGGCGCTGCGTTCCAAATACATACCTGAGTGATCGCGGAAGTTCAGCGGCTCCATCACCATCACCAATCCATGCGGTGCAAAAATTGCAGCGCCGCGACGCAGGAACTCGATTGCGTTGACGGGCTGATCCTCCGGTTGCAGCTTGTGGTACTTATCACCTAGCACGATGGTCATCCACTTCGCGTTCACCCGCTTGGCGACCTCGACCGATTTGCGTAAATCGGTTAAGAAGTTGTCCAGTTCATCCTTTTTTCCAGTGGCAAAAGTCGGCCGACCGAAGGCGGTGCCGAAATTAGCCACAAAAACGCCCATTCGCATTCCTAATCGCTCCAACGCGGCAGCAATCCGCTTTTGTTCCTCGAGCGGACGATTGGCCATTTGGTTGTCCTCCCAAGAACGAAAACCTTGGTCGTGCGCCCACTCCAACTGCGCGACTAGGTCATCGCCAGCGTGGTTGCCGAACATGCCGAAGTGCGGCGCGTAATCCAATTGGAATGGCTCCCCAGCCTTGCTGCCGACGTCGGCGTGGGTGGGGTTGGCTGAAATCGCTGCTCCGGAAGCGGCGGCGGCAGTGGGGATGGAGGCGGCTGGGACTGCAGCCAAAGAGGTGCGCAAGAAGGATCGACGGTTCATGATTCGCAGGGGGACTTGCGCAATCGTACACAAACAGCAACACTGCAAGAATGGTTTACCGGCAACGACGTCGATTTCTTCAAACCACTGGCGGCTTGCTGGGTGGTTATCTAATTGGCAGCGGTGTTGCGGGTGCGCAGAGTCCAGTTGGTGGTCGGGCGCAGCAGCCAGGAAAGTTAAGGATTGGCGTCATTGGCACCGCCAACCGCGCGGCGGCGAATGTTCACGGCGTGAGCGGGGAAAACATCGTTGCCCTTTGCGACGTCGATGAAAACTTCCTAGACGCCATCGGTTCCAAGTACCCAGCCGCCAAACGCTACACCGATTTTCGCGAGATGATCGGCGAAGTTGAAATGGATGGCGTCGTCGTTTCGACCGCAGACCATACTCATGCGCCAGCGACGATGATGGCGCTGAAAAAGGGGATTCCAGTGTATTGCGAAAAGCCGCTGACCCATTCTGTGTGGGAAGCGCGCGAGGTGGCGCGGCTGGCCAAAGAGGCCAAAGTCGCCACCCAAATGGGAACTCAAATCCATGCTGGCAACAACTACCGGCGGGTTGTGGAGTTGATCCAAAGCGGCGCGCTCGGTCAAATCCACGAAGCGCATTGTTGGGTGGGCAAAGCTTGGGGTGGTGGTGAAAGACCGAAGGAAAAGCAGATGGAGCCAGCCAATTTCAGTCACTACTTGTGGCTGGGCCCAGCGCCGGAGCGGCCGTACCACGACTTTTATCACCCCGCCCAATGGCGACGTTTCTGGGATTTCGGCGGCGGCACTTTGGGCGACATGGGTTGCCATCATTTGGACTTGCCATTCTGGGCTTTGGATCTTCGTCACCCGATTCACGTCGACGCCGAGGGGCCGCCGGTCCATCAGGAGACCGCGCCGACGCAAATGCGTGCGCAATGGAAGTTCGCCGCGCGCAAATCGTCGGCTGGCAAGATGCTGCGCGACGTGACTCTGTATTGGCATGACGGCGGCATGAAACCGTGGCAGATGGGCGGCAAACCGTGGAAGGGCGTCGGCCAAGTGTTGGCCAACCCGACCGTGCCCAAGTGGGGTGGCGGCACTTTATTCGTCGGTGAAAAAGGCATGTTGCTGTGTGATTACGGCCGCCATGTATTGCTGCCGGAAGACAAGTGGGTCGGCTTCGAAGCGCCGCCGCAGAGCATTCCAAACTCAGTTGGCCACCACAAAGAATGGCTCGACGCCATCCGCAACGGCACGCCGACGACTTGCAACTTCGATTACTCGGGCGCGCTTACCGAAACGGTGTTGCTGGGCAATGTGGCTTATCGATCGGGTAAGGCATTTCAATGGGACGCGGCCAAACTGCAAGCCAGCGCGCCCGAGGCCCAGAGCTTGATCCGCCGCAAATACCAACCGGGCTGGCAATAGGCGGCCTCGGTTTGGAGGCACAGCCCGCACCGCTAAAATCAAGTCATGCACATCATCTCCGCCCGCATCCAAGTCAAGGAAGAGTGTCGTCAGCAGTTCGTCGAGGCTAGCCGCGCCATCATCGACGGCACCCGCGCTGAAGAGGGTTGCTTGTTTTACGCTTTGCACGAAGATGTGCATGAGCCGGGTTCATTTTTGTTCTACGAAGAGTGGGTGGATCAAGCCGCGATTGACGGCCACTTTCAAGAACTGCACTTTTTGAAGTTTGGCGAGGCTATTGCCGACTTGATCGAGTGCGAACCAGACATCGCGGTGATGGCTGTGGCCGAACCGGTCGGCGACACCGCCTAGCGGACTCAAAGACGAATCCATTCCCTGGCTTGCTTAGCTTGCGCCCTTGCCAATGACCACGCGCCGCGTTGCCCTGCTCTTCCACCGCGACTTGGCCTTTTGTCGCGGCGTGCTGACGGGGATCGAGGATTGGCTAATCGAAACAGGCGCCAATTGGCGATTGCGCCACGCGCCCTCGACTAGCCGGGTGATGCCGTCGCTACGGGAATGGCAAGCCCACGGCGTGCTCGGCCATGTTTTTGAAGAGGGCTTAGCCAAGAATTTGACCGAGTTGCAGTTGCCTTGGGTCAATACGACTTTGACCATTCCATGGTTGAACGTGCCTGCCGTCGACGCTCACCATTCCCAAGTAGGGCGGATGGCGGCGGACTATCTGCTTGAGCATTCGTTCCGCAGCTTTGGATTTTTCGGTAACAAGTGGGCGTTGTTTTCGCGGTTGCGCGAATTGGGTTTTCGTCAGCGCTTGCAAGAGGCTGGTTTTGATGCCGTGCCGCATTACGCCGATTACTTGCCGATGCGGCCGACTTCATCCAGTTGGGTGCAAACCGATGCCGAGATGAGCGCTTGGTTGCAAGCGTTGCCGAAGCCGGTGGCGGTGTTTTGCTGTCATGATGTGCCAGCTTGTGATTTGATTGAGGCGTGCGCAAATTTGGATTTGCGGGTGCCGGAAGAGGTCGCCATTTTGGGCGTGGATAACGATCGATTTGAATGCGAAATGGCCCATCCAACCTTGTCGAGCATTGCGCTGCCGACCCGCGAAATTGGGCGGACGGCGGCGGCGTTGCTGGATCAGGAGATGAAATCTGCCGACGGTTCGGTGGGAACCAAGCCGCGGCTGATTTCACCCACCCATGTGGTTGCCCGGCGCTCCACCGACATGCACGCAGTCAGCGATGCTAGCGTGCAACGCGCCCTTACCTTTTTGAAGGAGCGCAGCAGTGAAGACATCAGCGTTAACGATGTTGCCGAAGCTGCAGGGCTCTCTCGACGTCAACTCGAACGCCGATTCCGCGACGCGATGGGCCGCACCGTGCTCAATGAGATCCATCGCCTACGGGTAGAACGGGCGCTGAAATTGCTGGCCGAGTCGAACATGAAAATCGACACCATTGCTTATCGCGTTGGTTTTTCCGGCGCCCGTCAAATGGCCGACGTCTTCCGCAAGTTGCTCGGTAAAGCGCCGAGTCAGTTTCGGAACAGCGCTTCGCCGACGCCTTGGTAGCGCTGGAGCGATTGTTGATAAACGCTGGAGTTGGCCGAGTTTGGTTCGGCCTTCGAGGTGCTTGCGCGAGCCGCAATCGCCGCGTAAAGCTCTGCTGGATGTTTGCCACTATCCAGCCAACAAGCCTGGAAGGCACCGCCCAACGCCGCCGATTCGGCTTCGGCGCTGGTGGAAATCGGTAGTTGCAAGATGTCGGCGAGGATTTGGCGCCACAGCGGATTGCCAGCGCCACCGCCAACCAAGCGAATTTGATCCACCGCCATGCCGTTGCTGCGCAGAGCTTGCATGCCGCCCGCCAAGGCAAACGACGCGCCTTCAAGCGCCGCGCGGTACATCGTTGCCGAGTTGAGTTGCCCGCCGCGAATGCCGTGCAAAACTCCACAAGCATGCGGCCAGTTTGGCGTGCGTTCGCCAGTTAGGTAAGGCAGGTAAAGCAAACCCTCGCAACCGGCCGCCACCTCGCCTGCCGCTTGAGTGAGCACGGCATGGCTTTGGCCGGATTGTTGGCGCACATCCTCAATCACAGTGGTGCAATTTTGCGTGCAAACCAACGGCAGCCAACCACCGGTGGCATCGCAAAACGCCGCAATGTTGCCGTCGGCGTCGATGACCGGGGTGGAAGAGTGGCCAAACAAAGTGCCGCTGGTTCCCAAGCTGACGATCAGCGTTCCATCACTGACCGCACCGGCGCCCAGCGCGCTCATCATGTTGTCGCCACTCCCTGGAGCAAGGGCGACGTCTTCCGCCAAGCCAAATCGCTTCGCAATTTGCCTGCGAATCGGCCCAACCCAAGTTTGCGCTTCGAGGATCGGTGGCAGCATTTCGGGCAACGCCGAATCAATCCACGCGGCTCCATCCAAGTCGTACTTGCGTTCGGTTGGCAAGTAATAACCGCTGCCACTGGCGTCGCCATGGTCGGTGGTGAGCTTGCCGCCCAGCTGCAAATTCAACCAATCATGAGGCAGCACGATGTGCTTGGTGCGCTCAAAGTTGGCCGGTTCATGGCGCTTCATCCACAACACCTTCGGCGCCGTAAAACCAGCCGGAGTAGCGCGCTGGAATTGCTGGGTGAGGTGTTCGGCCTCGATGCTGGCTTCGGTGTCGCACCAAAGTTTGGCCGGTCGAACAACTTGCAAGTCGCTATCCAACGCCACCATGCCATGTTGCTGGCCAGAAACCCCGATCGCCCGAATTTGTCGACGCGCTTGGTCCAGTGGTTCCAGCGCTTGATCCATCGCCTGCTCAAACGCCAGCCACCAATCCGATGGATTCTGTTCGGCCACGCCGTCACGCTGCGCCGGCGGCGGCAGCATCGCCACCGGACTGGAACCGCGCGCAATGACGCTGCCGCGCTCGCCATCGAACACCACAACCTTGACACTCTGCGTGCCAACGTCCACTCCCAGGTACAAAGTCATTGCCTTAAGCCCTCCTTGAACACTTGATCTGATTCGAAGAACCGATGGCGGAATTAACCGCGAACTCCCATCAAATATTCATGCGCAAGTTGGTCCAAGCGCTCGTAGCGATGCCCTTTTGCCGCAAGGGCGTCGGGGTCGAGCTGCAAGCCTTCTAGCTGCTGGAGATGGGTGCCAGAAAAGTTTCCCAAGATCGCGCCGACGCCATCCGCATCGGCGTGGTTGTCGGCGAGGATTTGCTTGACTTCGCTGTCGGCATCAAAAGCTTTGGCTCGTGCGGCAAGGATTTTGTAAGTGCGCATGCAACCCGTCGCAAAGTCCCAAACACCATCGCAATCTTCGGTGCGGTAGGCGTGGGCGTCGAAGTGGCGTGGGCCGGTGTAGGCGGGGCGATCGCTGTAGCCTTCCAGTAGCCGCACCAAAAAGAACGCGCCTTTCAGGTCTTCGCTGCCAAAACGGAGGTCTTGGTCGTAACGGCCGATGC
>CAZMDZ010000170.1:0-8319 GCA_964565175.1 uncultured Planctomycetales bacterium | reverse complement strand
CTGTAAGCTGGACCGAACAGCGCACCCGTTTCGGCAAGCCAGCGCGTTGCCACACTTCGCGCTTTTACTACGAAACTGTGGGTGAGACGCCGCCGGATGGATGGTACGCCACCGGCACGGAGCCGCTCAAGCCTAGGAAGAAGATGAAGGGCCGGCGCCGTGGCGCGGCAAAGTAACCGAGAACCGGGCGCCGCCAAGCGGTGAATCGCCGACCGTGATGCTACCGCCGTGATTGGTAATGGCCTGGTGCGCCAGCGCTAAGCCTAAGCCATAGCCGACTCGTCGACCGCCAGCGTCGGCGCCGCGATAAAGCATTTCGAAAATCTTGTCGCGCTCCGCTTCGGGCACACCAGGGCCAGCATCGTCGACGGTAATGGATAGCTCATCTGGGTTTGACCCGTCCATGACCACAAAAACGACTTCGCAGACGGGCGACCAAGCGATGGCATTGGAAACTAAATTGCGCAATGCACGCAAGATGCTCTCTTTGTCAGCGACCATGAGCATGTCTCCCCGATAGTCGATTTCAAGCAACACTTCGCGCTTGCCAGCCGAGGCTTGCTCTCGCAACAAACGGAAACCGGCTTCACGGGCGAGGTCAAATTCCTCGGTCTCCCAATCCACAACTTTGCCGCCCCGTGAAGAGCATAAGGTGACTAAGTTGTGAACGGCATCGGACAGTTGATGCAATTCATCTTGGTAGACCTCAACGAGTTTTTGATAATCCTCCTTCCTTGGCGAGCCCATCATCAGCACTTCGGTTTCACCGAGCATGTTCTGAACGGGGGCGCCAAGTTCATGGGCCAATCCGGCAATCGTTAGGTCGGACGCTTGGTTTTCCTCTCGAATCGTGCTCAGCATGTCGCTGAGGGATTGAACGACCGAGTGAATTTCCTGGGGCGAACCATCGAGGTCGAGGTCGAGGTCGAGCTCGCGGGCTTCTTGATAGATGTGAATTCTCTTCACCGCCTCGGAAATCCGAGTCAGCTGATGCGACATGAGTCGACTGAATAAATCACCGAGCAAAAGACCGACGGCAACGGCAGCAAGTGCCAAGATTGCGGCATAGGTATGGAATCGCTGCAGCACCTCATTGAGATTGGCGGCATCCATAACCACGCCGAAAGTGAAACCGGATTTGGACTCCCGGAACCGCGAATAGATCTTGCCGCCAATGAAATGGGCACCAAATTGATTGGGATAACCCATTGGGTGGTTGTGAATGAGGGTCGGATCCCCCACTAGGCAAACTTGGGATTGCGTGCCCGTATCCCATACCCAAAATGCCAATCGTAGTTCAGGATGGCGATGAGAGAGGTCCTCGTAAATCCCCAAAGCTTGATCTTGAGTGCGGTCCGAGGCTTCATACATCACACTGAACTCTTCCTCTTCCTCGCGAAGAGTGGTCAGCACGACATCTTGGTAAGCCTTGTCAATAAACGAAACCCCAAACAAGTAACAAAGAATGAATACGCCAAGCGAAGCCAGCGCAAACCATGTGCGCATTCTTCGGCCAAGGGACCACTGCTTCGGCTTCCGAGCAATTCGGCCTTCGTTCGAAGAAGCTTCTAGCGGTTTATTCATCAGCAACTGGCACCAGGCGATAGCCCTGGCCGACCACGGTTTGCAACATGGCGGCGGCCTCGGGGCCTAGCTTGCGTCTAAGCCGCCCAACGCAAACGTCAACGGTATTCGTTTTAGGATCGAAATTGATATTCCACACCTTGGACAGCAGTTCTTGCCGTGACATGATGCCGCCGTTGGCGTGGAACAGGGCGACCAAAAGGTCGAGTTCTTTGGGTGGCAATTCCATCTCTCGATCAGCGACCAGGAGTACCCGCCGCTGAATATTGATGGTGATCGGCCCCAGGTTGAGCGGGGCAACCGAGCGATAGCGTCTCATCACCGAATCCATCCGCGCCAGCAATTCGGCGAGGTCAAAGGGCTTGACGATGTAGTCGTCGGCGCCAAGATTTAGGCCGGTGACCCGATCTTGGGTGGTGCCACGAGCGGTCAAGAAAATAACCGGCGTGTTGTCGCCTTGCTTGCGGATTTGCTCGAGCAATTCCCAGCCGTCGATCCCCGGCATGAGGATATCGAGCAGGAATAGATCGAAAAAACCAGTGGGCTTCTCTGCGAGGACTTGAAGTGCATCCTCGCCACTCGCCGCGGTTTCTGATTCGATTTCGGCGCTGGCCAAGCCGCGTCCGACGAAATCCCGGAAACGGGCGTCATCGTCAACAATGAGAACCTTCACGGCACGGGAAGAGTAACTTAGTTTGAGGCGACTACCACCCCGTTTGCTGGGAGTTTGGCTAGTTCAGGCCCAGGGTTTTCAAGAACGCCTGGTTACTGGGCTCCCGCTGAAGGAAGCGCGAGACAGCCTCGGCCGGGTCGACGGCACCGCCAACCTCGTAAATTTGCCGGCGCAAGCGCATGCCCACTTCTTGGTCGCGATAACGCTTGGGCGCGTTTTGAAAGACGGTCGCCATGTCGGCGGCGATGGCGTCGGCCCAGGCGTAACCGTAGTAACCAGCGTCGTAGCCAGTCAGGTGGCCCCAGTAAGCGGCGAAGTGAGTGTTTTCCTGAACCGGGAACAAGACTTCGCCGGTGGCGTCGTTGGCGACTTGCTGCGGATCGACATCGGCCCCCATGTGCATGCGTAAATCACTTAAACCCAGCGCCAATTGACGGCGGTAGTAAATGCCCTTGGTGGCCAAATCAGCCTCCTTCATCTTCTGCAGCAGATCCATCGGAATCTTTTTACTTGGATCTCGGTAATCGGCGGCGAAGTTCTTCAGAATCACCGGATCCCAAGCCCAGTTTTCAAACATTTGGCTGGGTGCTTCAACAAAGTCTCGGGCGACATTGGCTCCGGCGTAGCGGCCAAACTTTGCGCGGGTCAAAATCGAGTGCATGGCGTGACCGAACTCGTGGAAAATAGTTTCGACTTCGTAGTGCGACATCAATGCCGGTGCGTCGCCAACTCCCGGCGTAAAGTTGCACACCAACGCCACCACTGGCCGTTGATAAGTACCATCTCGCAGTGCTTTGCCACCGATGATGTCGAATTGGGCAAAGTGGTTGTACTTGCCCTCTCGCGGAAAGTTGTCGAGGTAGAACATGCCCAACGGTTCGCCGGTGGCACGGTCGCTCACCACGTAAAGCTCGAGGTCATCAATCCACTTGTATTCCGGCCGAATCTGCGTGAACTGCAATTCAAAAATGTGCTCGTAGGCTTCAAACATGCCCGCTAGCACTTGCTTCAGGGGAAAGTAAACCCGCAAGGCTTCAGGATCCACGCCGAAGCTTTGCTTCATGTACTGCGTCTGGTAGTAGCGAAAATCCCAGAACTGGATTTGCGCTTCCTGATCATTGGTGTGCTGCACTTTCAACTGGCGGAGCACTTCGACCTCTTGCTGGAACTTCGGCTCCAAACCAGCGGCAAGGTCCTCGACAAAAGCCAAAGCGGTTGCCCCATCCTTGGCCATCTTCGGCTCAATCTTGTAATCCGCCCACGACGCATAACCCAACAGACTGGCAATCTCTTGGCGGACGCCAACCATTTGCTCCAAAATCGGCCCGTTCTCATGCTGAGCGACGGTGTAGCGCGCACGGTTGCAACGCTTCCGCGTCACTTCGCGGCTGGCATTTTGCATCACGGCCAAATATTCCGAAGACACCGTCACTCTGACCTTGTGCGTTCCATCCGCTTGGCGAGTCGAATCAAGAAACGCCTCGGTCAAACCTTCAAGATCATCCGTTGTGAAAAACAGCTCCACCTGGGCATTGGTGATGTTGGTATCAAAATCGGTTTCGAGCTGATTGAGCTTGTTCTTCAAACCAGCAACCTTGCGGCGCGTCCCGGCGTCCAGACTCATGCCATCCCGCTTGTAGTCGCGCATCGTCTCCAACATCAAGCGCAAGTCTTCGCCCTCCAGCTTCGGCAGCTCGCCGCGGGTGTAGCGGTCGAGGAAGCTTTGGCAAACTCCGTAGACATCTTCGCGGTACGAAACTTCCACCGACCACTCATTCAAACGAGTGACGGCTTGGGTGCATGCATCGCGCATTTCTTGCTCCTGACGCGTTTCCTTCATCAGGTACAGGCGGTTCATCACCGTCATCACCGGATACATGGCATCGTCCAACCGTTGGATCGAACTGCCGAACGAAACCACGCGCAGATCTTGCTGGGCCATGCGGTCAAGCTCGGCGTTGGCTTGGTCCAAAGCCAACGTCACCGTGGCGGCAACCGCCTCAGGGGTTTGCTCAAACACCGGCATATCCAAGCGAGCCTGGAATTGCGCGGCGGAGGCCTGAAGGGTGTCCCATTTCGGTTCCGGTCGCGGGGCTTGTTGCGAACAGGCGGACAGAAGCAGGGCGAATAGGAGCAGCAAGAGGCTACGCATGCAAGCATGGTACACCGGCCGGAATCTGATAGTTTGAGCGCCATGGTTGCTCCGACCTTCCTGCCACACGACAAGCCGTATCGACCGGCCAACCCGCCCCAAGTCGAAGCGCGTAATCTGCATTCGATTCTTAGCCAGCGCCGCAGCGTGCGCGATTTCAGCGATGCTCCGGTCAGCCGGGAAACCATGGAATGGCTGGTTCAATGCGCCGGTAGCGCTCCAAGCGGTGCCAACAAGCAACCGTGGCGCTTTGTTTGTGTGCAAGATCCGGCACTCAAACGCCAAATCCGTCTCGGCGCCGAGGCAGAAGAGCAGGCCCTCTACGAGCATCGTGCCAGCGACACCTGGCTCAAAGACTTGGAACCCTTGGGCACCGATGCTGATAAGGGATTTCTCGAGGTCGCACCGTGGTTGGTCGTGATCTTCAAAATGAGCCAAACGGACGACGGCGGCCGGGTCTATTACGCGG
This sequence comes from uncultured Planctomycetales bacterium, assembly GCA_964565175.1. GTDB lineage: Bacteria > Planctomycetota > UBA1135 > UBA1135 > UBA1135 > JACNIZ01. The sequence goes on along the minus strand of CAZMDZ010000170.1, from coordinate 3,441 downwards.
AGCAGTCGATCGGCATTGCCACCGGCATGTTCCTCGCCGCCGCTCAAGTTGCGGGCGTCGCCACCCTCACCCACACGCCGTCGCCGATGGCGTTTTTGGCCTCGATTTTGGATCGGCCAGAGCACGAAAAACCGTACATGCTGATTCCCGTCGGCTACCCCGCCGATGACTGCCAGGTACCGGCCCACGCCATCGAACGTCGGCCTCTCGCTGAAGTCATGGTGGTCGACAGGGAACCACCCCAGGACAGCTCCGGGGGATCAGCGGGATGAAATATGCGCTCGCCTTTCTACTGCTGTTGAACGTCCTCACCTTTTTCACCTTTGGCTGGGACAAGCGCGCGGCCAAACGCAACAAACATCGTGTACCGGAATCAAGGCTTTATGGCATGACCGCGATTGGCGGTGGCGTTGGCGCGTGGTCGGCGATCAAGCTGTTCCGCCACAAAACGATTAAAACGTCCTTTCGCTGGCGGCTACGCGTCGCCACAGTCCTTAGCGTGGTGCTGTGGATCGCTGGTTACAAGCTGGTGGGCGACAGCTGGGGCTGAGCTTGGGGCAAGGCTGGCCCAGGAACTAGCATCAGCGGGGCAAATGCAACTTCGTGAGCTTGCCCTTCATAGTCTTCGAAATGGAGGGAGCCGCTGAAGTCTCCCCATTCGGTCGGCAGCACCAAGGTGACCTGGAAGTTGTAATTTGCACCTGGCTGAATCACCGGCTGTTGACCGGGGATGCACGGACCATGGAGCTCTTTCAGGTGGTGGTAGGCGTCGCAAAGTCGCCACCGACGCGCCATGAGCCGGACAGGCTTGGCTCCACAATTACTGACCTTAAACCTGCACTGGAAAGCAAAAGCGCCTTCGTTTTCCCGAGTAGATCGCGCCTTGGAGCGCGCTCCGACCTCAATCTCTACGCGCACATCGCCCATCTCACCAAGAACTAGCTTGGGTTGAGTCGTATCGACCTCGGGCAGGCGGGCTTGCGACATGGGGGAATCACACAGGGGTTGAGAGAATCGTGATAGAGCCCGAGCATAGCCCATTTGCACAATTTCCGTGTAGCTTTCAGCGGCAATTGTTAATTTTGAAGGGTCATGTGGCTTAGATTCATTGTGACAAACGTGCAGCTGCAACGAATGCCAAGTTAGACGCCACCCGGTCGTCGACCTCACCGCCCGTTCCAGGCAAATGCCGTATCCCGCATCTCACAACCAATCGACCCAGTTGGGCAGTCCTGGCCCAACCCCAGAATTCCCAGCGATTGATGCTCAAGCTGGCCCCTACTCCTTGCGCCTGGTGCAAACCGAGCATGACCTATTAGAAGTCTGTCGCTTACGATTTCGCATTTTCAACCTGGAACTAGGCGAAGGCTTAGCCCAATCCTATCAATCCGGCGTGGATTGCGATCGCTTTGACCATCAATGCCATCATTTGTTGGTGGAGCATAAGCGCGACGGCGTCATTGGCACCTATCGGCTGCAGATTGCCGAAATCGCAGCTGGCGAAGGATATTATTCGGCGCAAGAAATCGATTTAAGCCCGCTGGAAATCCCCATCCATCCCCAGGCCGATCAACTCGGCAGGGCCTGCATCGCCAAGGATCACCGCAAACGAAAGGTGCTGTTTTTGCTTTGGTCAGGATTGGCGGAATATGCCAAGCACTACAACAAGCGCTACTTCTTCGGCTGCAACTCGTTGACCAGCCAGGACCCAATCCTGGGATGGCAAACCTTGGATTGGTTGCAAGACCAAAATCACTTGCACTCCGAATTCTTACTTCAACCGACCGATGGTTATTACTGCGATCAACCAGCAACCGCCGCCAGCTCACCCTTGATCCAACCCTCCCGCCAACCACGCCAGGTCTCCAGCGTGCCCCCCTTGTTCGCCGCCTATTTGCGCTACGGCGCCAAAGTGTGCAGCCAACCGGCGATCGACCGTGAGTTCGGCACCATCGATTTTTTGACCCTGCTCGACCGCCATCAATTAGAGCCAATTCAAAGGTCACGTTTTCGCGCATAATCCTGCCATGGTTTTCCTGCGCAGCGCCTGGCGTCTGTTTGGCCTTGCCTTGCTGACTGCAATCAGCGCGGTCGGTATGGCGTTGGGGGCAGCCTTCACCCGCAGCCACTCCCCCGCACGCTGCCGCGCTCATTCCTTCTGGGTAGGCTTTTGGTCGCGCAGTAACTGCCGCCTGCTTGGCATCCGCATCCAAATCGAAGGTCCACCGCCCACCGGCGCTTTTTTACTTGCCAGCAATCACTTGTCCTACTTGGACATCATCGTGCTTTGGTGCGGGGTCAAATGCCAATTTCTCTCCAAAGCCGACGTCGCCCGCTGGCCGATTTTCGGTCGTTGCGCCCGTGTTGCTGGAACCCTATTTGTGGATCGCACCAAGCGAACGGACCTGCCACGGGTGCAAGCCGAAGCGAAGCAGTTGTTGAATGCAGGTTATGGACTGATTTTTTTCCCTGAAGGCACCAGCTCTCCCGGCGCCGAGGTGATGCCGTTCAAAGGATCGTTGTTTCAAATCGCAGTCGATGCCGACATCCCGGTACACACCGCCTGCTTGCATTACGCCACGCCCAATAACCAACCGCCGGCGTATCAAAATGTCGCCTGGTGGGGCGACATGGCGTTCTTCCCCCACCTGCTGCAACTAGTCCGCATTCGACGAGTGCAAGCTCGAATCCGCTTTCAAGCGCAACCTGTGGTTGGTGCAAACCGCAAGGAAATAGCCGCCCGCGCACGCAGTCAAGTCACCGACGCCTTCGAACCTTTGCTCGACGCCCCACAAATGGACTGGCGCGGACCGGACACTCCCTAACGGATATGCGCCGTAAGCTCCTGCTGGCCTACCTTGCACTGCTGATGGTTTCCCATCTAGTGGCATGGGCACGAGGACCGGCCGCCGAAGGCGTCATCGGCGACAAACTCCTTCCGATCGAAACTTCGGCGCTAGGTGAGTTTCGATTGAACTATCAAGACCGTGCCGGTCCCAACGCCAACGCACCGGTTGCTGTTTTGCTTCATGGCAGTCCCGGCCACGGTCACCACCTCGACGAACTAGCCGACGAACTCCAGCGGCACTACCGCGTACTCATTCCAGATTTGCCAGGTTTCGGCGGGTCGACTCGGCAAGTGGCGGACTACTCCATCCGCACCCACGCCGAAGCGGTACGCGAGTGGTTGCAACAAATGAATTTGCCGCCGGTTCATGTCATTGGCTTCAGCATGGGCGGTGGCGTCGGCTTAGAGCTCTATCGCCTGCAACCGGAGTCGATGCGCTCCCTGACCATGCTCAGCGCAATTGGCGTGCAAGAGTTGGAACTCTTGGGCAATTACGACCTCAATCACGCGGTGCACGGCTTGCAACTTTTGGCTGCGCAAGCAGCGGATTGGCTACTCCCCCACTTCGGCGCTCTTTCTCGCACTTCGCTGCT
>CAZMDZ010000169.1:0-8333 GCA_964565175.1 uncultured Planctomycetales bacterium | reverse complement strand
CATCGTGCTTCTAACTGCCGACGCCTTCGGCGTGCTGCCTCCGGTTGCAGTCCTTGAGAAGAAGGACGTGATGTACCACTTTGTGCAAGGCTTCACCGCCAAGTTGGCTGGTACCGAAGTTGGCATCACCGAGCCCAAGGCGGCTTTCTCTGCGTGCTTCGGCGCGCCGTTTATGGCCCACAAGCCGTCGGTATACGCTGAGCGCTTGGCCGAAAAGATGGAGAAACATGAGACTCGTTGCATCTTGCTCAACACTGGCTGGGGCGGTGGCTCTTACGGGGTAGGCAAGCGCATCTCCATCGCTCACACCCGCGCCCTGCTCGACGCCGCCCTCGCTGGCGAGCTCGATGAAGGCAAGGTTGAGTACACCATGCACCCCGTCTTCAACTTGAAGATGCCTACTTCCTGCCCAGGCGTGCCGGCCGAGATTTTGGACCCGCGCAATACTTGGCAAGACAAGGCCGCCTACGACGTCGCCTCCGAGAAACTGCGCGACATGTTCCGCGCCAACTTCGAGGAAAAGGGCTTTGGCGAGCTAGGTCTGGAAGCAGTGATGTAATCCATTTGCTGCCAGAACAATGGTCGGGCTGCCTAAGCGCAGTCCGACCATTTTTTATTCGGTAGCCACTGCTCAAGCTTTTCGCGTAGGGCATCCATCTTGACCGGCTTGGCGAGGTAATCATCCATGCCAGCATCCAAGCACCTCTGTCGATCCCCGCGCAAAGCATTGGCGGTCATCGCAATAATCGGTGTTTGGCCAGCGGCTACTCCGTCTCCGCGAATCTTGGCGGTTGCCTCAAAGCCATCCATTTCCGGCATTTGGCAATCCATCAAGATTAAATCAAAGTGCTGCTTGCGCACAGCCTCCAAAGCGAGGAGTCCGTTTTCTACGCAGGTCGCCGTCAAATTGAGCTTCTTCAACATTCCGACCGCCACCGCGCGATTGACTCGGTTGTCGTCGGCGAGAAGGATGTGAACCGGACCGGCGGGAGTAGCAAGAGGCTGGACCCCGGGCTTGGCTTCCGGTTCAGCGGATTCTTGCTTTTGCTGGCCGAGCAACATTTCCAGAGTGCTGCGCAGTTGGTGTTGCCGAACTGGCTTGGTCAGGTGAGCATGGAAGCCTAGATCGCGAATGCGCTTGGCCTCTCCAGTCAGCCCGACCGAAGTCAGCATGACGAGGATCGGTGAACCATACTGCGGACGGGACAAAATGGTTTCGCCGAGAGTTTCCCCGCTCATCCTTGGCATTTGCATATCCAACAGGATTAGATCGTAAGGTTCGCTTTGAGCGGCGATTCGATCCAAAGTTTCCATCGCCTTGAAAGCGTCGGCGGCGGTATCGACTTGGCAGCCCCATGATTCCAGTTGAAGCTGCACGATCTCGCGATTGGTGGCAAAATCATCGACGACAAGGACTCGTTTGCCAGTCAATTGAGCGGGCTCGATGACTTGCTCTTCCGAGTTTGCTGGTTGTTTCGCTAATTCAACCTTAAACCAGAAGGTCGTTCCTTTGCCGAGTTCGCTTTCGACGCCGATGCTGCCGCCCATCATCCGCGTCAGGTGTTTGCAAATGGCCAATCCCAGACCTGTACCGCCAAAACGTCTGGTCGTCGAAGCATCTTCTTGGGTGAAGGATTCAAACAACTTGGCTTGCCCTTCCGGCGAGATTCCAATGCCATTATCTCTCACTTCGCCGCGAATGACTAATCCGCTTTCGCTGGATTCTTCCAAACCCAAGCGCACCGTGACCTCGCCGCCCTGCTCGGTGAACTTCATCGCGTTCCCAATCAGGTTGATCAGGATCTGGCGCATCCGTCCTGGATCGCCAATCACCCGTTGATGCACGTTGAGGTCCAAGAAACCGCAAAACTCGATGTTCTTCTCCTCGGCTTTGGGTGCCATCAACTGGCTGACTTCTTCAACCAAAGCACGCAAATCAAAGTCGATCTCTTCAAGATCCAACTTGCCAGCTTCGATTTTCGAGAAGTCAAGGATGTCATTAATCAACAAAAGCAAAGCGTCGCCGGATATGCGGATGGTATCGGCAAAACGTTCTTGTTCGGCGGTCAACTCGGTTGACATCAGCAGCTCAGTCATGCCAATGACGCCATTCATTGGCGTCCGAATTTCATGGCTCATATTGGCCAGGAAGCTACTCTTCGCAACCGATGCGGCTTCGGCGCGCTTTTTCGCTTTGACTAGGTTCCGCTCCGATTCGTGGCGGGCGATTTGCACACCGGCATACTTCCAGCAAGCAATGGAAAAGACGATGGCAAGCAACCCGAGCAAAGCCAACATGATCCGTGCCAATTGAGCCGGACCTGCAGCAAGTTGCTGTTGAGGAACGAATAAGGCTAGTCGCCACTCCTTCGCCCATTTGCCTGCGTCCAACAGCACGCCGACGCTCTTGGTGGTGAATAGACCACGGTCAGTATTGAATTGGCCTTCCTGAGCGCTTTGCAGGTGCACCCACGCTTCGGGGAAGAGTCGTTCGAAGGTTTTATCCTTCCGTCCATCCAACATGAAGCCCCATTCGTCCCCACGGGTCATTCCTTTGAGGAAGTAGCCATCGCCGTTGATCAACAGCGGAAAGTAGCCTTCGGTCCGGGAGAAGGTCGCCAACTTCTCTAGCAACCGTTCCCCTAAGTAGTTAATCAGAATGACGCCCCACGTTTTTGCCCCAATGGGTCCACGATTGGCCGGCCTAATCGAAGCATAGGCTTGAACGGCCTTTCCACTTCGCCATGCTCGACATTCAGGTCAAACGGCGAGACAAAGACATCGTTCTTGTTTTGCTTGATTGCATCAGTGAAATAATAGCGGTTGGCCTTATTCTGCAACCGTTCGGCGGGAACGGCAGTGGCAAGTCCATCCTTCCAATTCACCCGAACCACTTCCATTCCTTCCTGGTTCAAGAATCGGATTTGGTCGTAGTTCTGCCGATGGGTTGCCAAGCTGAAAAAGAAATCTTCGAAAGACCCTAAAACCGCTGGCGAAAGTTCCCCTTCCGACCAATTTTCAGGCTGCTCGAGCATCTCCACCATGAGGTTGAGATCGCCCAGAGCCACGTCTAGACCATCCAAAAAGATGGCTTGAAGTTGGTCAGCCGAGCGGCGCTCCTCCTTTTGAACGGCGAGGTTTTCCGTGCGCACCGAGGAGAGGAAAAAAATATAGGCCACTCCGACACAAAGCAGTCCGCAGACAAGAGATAGCCTGACCGCCAAGCGCATTTGCCGTTTTTTTTGCCCTGGCTCCAAACTGGGTGGAGTGGGACTCACGGGAGCATTGGAATCGGATAGTGCCATGGGCGCTCGACCACAGTGAGCAGTGGTAACGAGAGTGCTAAGCTTCTATCGTCGGCAGGGGTGACTCAACTTGAGACGCTCGGTGAGAAAACGACGTTCAATTCTTGGGATTGGATCTCAAAAACGGCAGGCGACTCGCCCAAGACTTCGCCATCCGCCTCGGCCAAGATGCCACTGGAATGGACCTCCAACCGGCGGCAACGAAAAGTTTGCATATCGGGGTCGTTGGGCGGAGGCCCATCTTTGAGCTCGGGGAACCTGCGCGCGATCGCAAGGCGACCGAGATTGCAGATCAGCAGGACATCCAACAAACCATCGTCGAGCTCGGCGTCGGGGGCGGGTTTCATGCCGCGACCGAAATAGCGACCGTTGGCAATCACGAGGTTGACCAGCCGATCAACCTGGTGTTCAACGCCATCGGCAACCAGTCGAACTTGGTGGTGCCGAAGTTTCAAAACCCCGGTCAAAATGCCAATGGGGTAAGCCAGTCCCTTGCCAGCATAGCGCGCAAAATGATTCATCCGTGCAACCACTCCAGCGCCAAATCCGACCTCAGCAATATTGACGAAATACCGCTGCTGCTCTTTCCCATCCACCAAAGTCCGCGCCAAGCCGACGTCCACCTTGCGCGCTTGGCCATGCAACCCGAGTTGGACGGCTTGCTCTAGATCTGTGGGAATTTCAAGGCTGCGGGCGAAGTCATTGCCCGTTCCACCAGGGATCACCGCTAACTCCGCATCGCGCCCAACCAAGGCTTGGGCGGCCTCCTGCAAACTGCCATCGCCGCCAGCGACTAGCAATCGCTGACATCCCTCTGCCAAAGCGGATTCAGCCATTCGCTGCATTTGGCGCGGTCCTGTGGTCCAATGAATGGGGAAGCCTTCGCGCTTGGCTAAAGCGGCGAGCTTGTGACGGCCAATCATGCGACCGTGAGCTATGCACTGCACGCGAACCATCGACTAATGCCCCATGTCCTCTTGAAACTGCTGGCTCTCATCCCAGAAGCGTTGAACTTCTTGCTGCGCTTTCCAATCCGTAAAAGGACGCAACGCCACGGCAATCTTCAAGGCGGAATCCTGCGCTTGACTCCATTCGTAATTGGCTAAGCGGGTGCGTCGGCACAGTAAGTCGGCCAAAGTCATGACCCGTTCATGATCCAGCAAGTATTTCGCTTCGCCGACGGTATGCGGACGGCCAGCAATCAGTGGGTTGCCGCCATCTTCCAGTTGCTCGGAGATTCGCGCGATCTGCTCGGATTCGGATCCATATGCACGTTGCCAAGGGTTTGCTTGCGGTCCATTGGAACAAGCGAACAACGGCAGCTCGGTACTGAAAGATCTGCGGATGGGCAGATTCATGCCGTCGGCGATGCGGTCGACGACATCGGCGGCCATCTTTCGGTAAGTCGTCAGCTTGCCGCCGGTCACCGTGATCAAGCCGGGTGCTTCGCCGAGTACGACTTCATCGCGCGACAGTTTTTTAGAATCGGCGCCTTCGGCTTGGAGCAATGGACGCAAACCAGCGAAACTACTGCGGATGTGCTGGCGATCCAGATTTGCCTTGGGCAGCGCTGCATTCAAACGGCGCAAAATGGTGTCGACGTGACTAGACAGCGGCCGCGGCTGATCGAGCGGGCCATCGAAGAATTCATCGGAGGTGCCGACGATCACATCGCTGCCATCGCGGATGATTAAAACGGCGCCGTCACTTGCGGGAGTGGGAATGACGATAGCGTCGGTGCAGGGCAGATCCTTGACGTCAAAAACCAAATGCACGCCCATTGATGGACGGACTAAATCGCTGGGACCCGGAATGAGCTGATCGCACCAAACACCGGTTGCCGAAACCACGGTCTTCGCCTTGACTTCGCATTGGCCGCCGCTGAAACCGTCGCGCACCACGACCCCACCGCAACCATCTGGGCTGGAACCACGCGGCAACAAACTGCGCACTTCGGCGTAGTTGAGAAGCGTTGCCCCTTGCTTGACTGCAGATTTTGCCACGTGCAGGGTCAGCCGACAGTCGTCTGCACGGCCGTCGTAATAAAGGAAACCGCCGTCGTAACGCTGACCGCAAAGGCCCGGCATGCGCCGCAAGGCTTGCTCTTGATTCAGGGAACGACTGCGCAAACCTTTGGGAAAACCGGCGGCCCAGTCGTAGATCCACAAACCCATCCGCAGCTTGATCCGATTCCACCGCCCTTTGGGCGCGGCAAGCAAAAAGGCCAAGTCGTCGACCAAGTGCGGCGCCAACTTTTTGATGCACCGCTTCTCACGCGACGACTCCCAAGTCACCGCGAACTGTCCTTCGCGTAAATAGCGCAAACCGCCATGCACCAACTTCGACGAGCGACTGCTGGTGCCCGTCGAAAAATCATCCTTCTCGAGCAACGCCACCTTTAAACCACGGGAAGCGGCATCAAGCGCCACCCCACAACCGGTAATGCCCCCTCCAACTACCACCACGTCCCATTCTTGCTCGGACAGCTGATTCCAATCGCCTTGGCGCCCCTGCCGCGACCACTCGGGCATCGGCCCGCAGGCACGCTCCAGCGCAATGCGCTTTTGCTCGGCTGGGTCTAACCATTCGGCTGGCTTGGGAGATCGGCGGGAGGCTTTAGTCATCGGCGATCAACTTGCCTGGGTTCATGATGCCGTTAGGGTCTAAGTTTTTCTTGAGCATGCGCAAGATCTGCAACTGTCCGCTGCCGCGTTCGTGGCCCAACCATTTCATGTGGTCAGTGCCCACAGCGTGATGATGGCTAATCGTTGCGCCATGACTAACGATGATCTCTCCGGCCGCATCCTTCACCCTCTGCCACAGCTCCAAAGCTTGATCGGGGTCAGGCGCGTCGGCCAACCAGGTAATGTAAAGCGAGGCTCCATCCTGATAAGCATGAGAAATGTGCGCCAGCACCAAGGGCACCGGCAACTGCTGCAAAGCGCGATGCAACGCTGGAAGTTGCGCCCATGGTGCCGCAGTTTCAAAGGTCTCGACGACGACGCCATGATCCAACAATGTGTCGCGGAAGTACGGCAGTTCAAAGCGCTCTTTTTCCCAGCGCTTGCCCGGGCCGCTACCAATGCCCATGCCGCCGCATTTTTTGGCGATGGCTTGGCAAGCCGCAACCTGTGCCCGCACTAATTTTGGACCGCCCTCAAAGCCGAGCATGAAGTGGCAGCCATCCAGATAGCGCCCTTTGCCAAGCAAGCGCAAAAACTTGACGCCCTTCGATTGATCCGCGCCGCCCAATTTCATCAACAACCGCGTTTCCGTTTCATCGCTGAGGCGAAAAACTGCTGGCCTCAAACCGTCGTGCATGATTTGCTGGGCGGCGGCAAAGCCAGAAGCGAAGTCGGGGAAAAAGAAGGACCTGTATTGAGTTTCTTGCGGCAAGCGGTGCACACGCATGGTGCCTTCGGTCAACACCCCCAGCACGCCTTCGCTACCGACCATCAGTTCTTTCAGCTCCGGCCCTGTGGCACTAGCTGGCAACGGTTGGCTTTGCACTTCGCCGGTGGGTGCAATCATTCGAACGGCGGCGGTCATGTGTTCGATCTTGCCGTAAAGGGTGGAGTTTTGACCGGCGGAGCGCGTCGCCAGCCAACCGCCGAGGGTAGAGTACTCGAAGGATTGCGGAAAGTGACCAAGCGACCAGCCCTTAGCTTGGAGCTGCTGCTCGAGCTGTGGTCCAAAAATGCCCGCCTGTGCTCGGACTAGGCCCGATTCGGGATCCAAATTGAGTACGCGGTTCATGCGTTGCAAATCAACCGCCACCACCGCTCGATGGTGCCCACGCAACGGCGCAACGCCACCGACCACACTAGTCCCCCCACCGAAGGGAACCACAGCCACGCTTTCCTTTTGCGCCCATGCCATCAATCGACTGAGTTGCTCTTCGTCTTCCGGCAGGGCGACGCCGTCGGGGGCGATTTCAATCCGCTGGTAGCGCAAACGCAACAAATCTGGCGTGCTCCGTCCGCTGGAACAACGCAAACGATTGAGGTGGTCCGTTTGCAGCGGGCACGGCGGTTTCGGAAGGGCAGTAGCTTGGCATTCAGCAGTAGCCGTTCCTTCCCATGCCGATTGGGGCAACTGCGGCAACTTTGGTTCGATTGACTCAGCGCTGCGTGGATCGATGCCCAGTTCCGCAAACAAACCGGCCGCCGCTTGCTCGGGCAAAGGGAATTTCTTGCTTCGTTCGCCCCATCCCCACCAACGCCGGTCGTCAGCTGCGGCAGAGCAAAGGGGTGCGTGCGGGTCCCGGGCCATAGGGAGATGTTAATACAATGCGAAGATGAACTCCCCATCCCTGATTCTGGCCTTTCTTTTGGCTGTTTTTACGGCATCTCCGTTATTGGCTCAGGATGATTTTGCTGGCAAAGTGAAAGAATTGCGCGGCGAGGAAAAGTGGGCGGAGGTCGTCGCCTTGGCGGAGCAAGAAGTGGCAAAGGAAGCACCTGAAGCGAATCGAAACTTGGCCTTGGCTTATGCGGCGATCGGCCACTCCGGCTTGCAACAGTTCGATCAAGCTTACGCCGCACTCGCCGAGCTAAAAAAGGCTGGTGTAGTGTTGGACGATTCGTTGCCAGGTTTGGGTTCGCCGTTGGTTGAAGTGGTCAATACGATTTACTCGCACTGTTGGGCAAACTTCGATCCAACATTTAACCGCAAATGCTGGACGCCGTTGTATCAACAATTTAGCGATAGTCGTTACGCGCCAATTGCGGCAACGCGGTTGTTGATGGCGGCGTTGAAAGAAGAAAAGAAGGATGAGGTCAAAGAGTATTGCACCTTTTTTGAAAAGCGGATCGCCAAAGCTCAAGCGGACAAGGACATCGAAACTGAAGCGGATTTGGGCCGACGTTTTGTCGATGGCTACTTGCGCGCCTTTCAGAGCAACGCGCGAGTGATGGAGCTGGCGCAACAAGTTTGGAATCAAGCCTGGGCGCAAGCATCTGAGCAGTACGAGTTCGCTGGACCAATGGGCGGGGTCGAGGCAACGGCGGATCAATTGCAGGCGCGTCG
>CAZMDZ010000168.1:5934-8350 GCA_964565175.1 uncultured Planctomycetales bacterium | reverse complement strand
GCGATGGTCAGCTTCCACGGCTGGCGGATGCGAATGCTGAGTTGGTTCCATCTTGGCTTGGTATTGAGAAAGGGAGAGAGATGAAAGGTGCACTCGATATCGTCAACGCCAGGACGATAAAGATAGGCATGCTGTTGTTCGTCGGCTAAGGCGTTGGCGGTTTTCCAAGCGCTTTGGAAATCGAGCCAGGTTCCGTGCAATTTGCCGCCAGCAATCAGTACCCATTTCCCGGCGTGGTTTTGCTGCAGGTCATTGCCAATCCCCAGCCAAGTCTGATGGTTTTGCTCGAGCTGCTGTTGGTACGAATTGGTGAAGTCGGCTGGGGCGGCGCAGGCGAAAACGAAGGCGAGAGCAATGCAAGAGAAAGCGTGCTTCATGGCGTGGAAGTTAGCAACTGATGTAAAAATTCGGCCCTCAGCTCATGGGGGGGCTGGAAAGCGCTGCTTTGCATGTACTGCAGCAAGCTGGAACGCAATTGACGGGCGGCCGGCCGCGATTGCAGGTCGGTAGTAAGGTCATAACCACACACCATCAGTTTTCCTTGGCCAAAATTTGTTTCGAAGAGCTGCGCCAAGCGCTGGTTGAAATGGAAATCGGGGACCGGTTGCAATAGGGGAAGGAAACCGTCGGGCGCGTCCTGGAGCAGGAAGGTAGTGGCGCCGCTCATCAATCCGTGCCACTGCCAATCCGCAAAACCCTCGCTGGGGAAGTGACGGAGCGCCGGGTGATCCTGTTGGCAAAGCATGCCAAGATGAGAGTAGTTGTCGCCCCACCAACCAGCAGACCAGTACACCGACGCGAATCCGGTTTTTTTGACCATTGGGTTTTTCAAGTCGGTCGGAAGCAGCAGGACATTGCCGCCGTCGGCGAGGAGTTGTTGAGTTTCGGCGTCGAAGTGATGGCGAATATGGACGTCACCAACTGGGGGTGTGGGTGTCGACCTAGTTTTGGTTGTGGCCGCCGCAGCAGAATCTGCGGCAGGTGCGGGATAGACCCAGATTTTCCATTCGTTCTGGTTGCCAGCTACCTGCAAGCGCAAAGTCAAAGCCGTTGCCGACGAAAGGTCTTGCAGCGGAACTTCGATTTCTCCCAGTCCGTGGAGCGCACCGCGCGCCAAGTCGCGTAGAGGAAAACTTCGACCGCGCTGGAAGGAACCGTCTGCCGAGGTCAGGCTCCATTGGATCGCTGTGTCGTTCAGATCCTGCGGTCCAAAATGGCTGAACTCAAAACTGGCTTGGAAAGTTTCCTCGCTGCTCCAAACAAACTTACTGATTCGCGCCAGCGGCACCTCGGCGGAATTCCACTGGCGGAGGTCGTCGGCGGTGAAGATGCCTTTGGAATCCCAAAATGGATCGAGCACGCCGACGAGTGCTTCACTTTGGCCGGTGAAGTCGTTGAGCATTAACAGTTGGTAGCCAGCGAAATCGGCGGTCCGCAGCATGCCTTCATGTTCGGCTTTGTATTGCAGCATTTGCCCGCGCGCAGACGCCTCGACGAAGTCGGCGAGCTGAGCCTGCAGGCCTTGGTTTTGCAAGTCGCGCCATAAGCGTTCGTAGTTCAACGGCAGGAGCGGACCATCGAATTTGGGCAGCAGCTTCGGGTAATCAGGAAAGACGGGGTGCTGACCGGTTTCATGCGCCACCACCGGTAATTCGGTCGTGGCGACAGCGTCGTCGTGATCCCAGTTGGTGTTTGCCGGACCAGTTCCGCGCACGCCGCGATCGGTGCGGTGGGTCACCCAATAATCATCGGCGGCGACGTGTTTGCGCGCGGTGGAACCCAGGTGCAACTTGCGCGGATCGTGGCGTTTGGATTCCGCGACCAGTTCTTGGACTACATCCCAGTCGGACGACATGCCGAATTCATTGCCGATGCAAAACAGAGCAAAGGATGGGTGATTGCCATAAGCATCGTGGATGCGAAGAATTTCACGCAACACGAAATCCGTCACTCTTGGGTTGTAGCCCAACAGCTTCGGCTTCAAGCCAATTTCCGACGTCCAGTTATCGACCCAAAACGGCGTTTCGGGGCAGAGATAGATGCCCAGTTCATCGGCGGCTTCGAATGCGGCGCACGGCGGGCACCAACTGTGAAACCGAACGTGGTTGAAGCCATAATTTCGGATGATGGACAAAATTCGCCGCCATTCCTTCACCGTCGTCGGCGGGTGACCCGTGCGAGGGTAGACGGCGCAATCCAGAGTGCCGCGAAGGAAGATGCGATCTCCGTTGATCAGAATGTGGTTGCCTTGGCGCTCGATGCTGCGGAAGCCGAAAGCTACCTCCCTGTGGTCGCGTCCGTGATTGGATTCCAGCGTGGCGATCAATCGGTATTGCCGAGGAGTGAATTCACTCCAAGTTTGAATCGGCGCCTCGACCGGCAGCGGAATCTCGATCTCCAGGCTAGCCTCGGACGC
>CAZMDZ010000168.1:0-5924 GCA_964565175.1 uncultured Planctomycetales bacterium | reverse complement strand
ACCTGGCGGGTGGCCAATACGTCACCGCCTTCGGTCGTGACCACCTGCAACTGCAGTTTCCCGTGACTGGGTTGCGGGGCTAAATGATGCAGCAACGCTTCCACGCGCAATTGTTTGGCGTCGGCGGGAGCGAAAATTTTGAGATCTTGGATGTGAAACTTCGGCTTGGCAATGAGCTTCAATTCCCCAACCATTCCATTCCATCGCGACTGCGTTTCCGGACCATAAGCATGACCCAAAATCCCAATGTCATGAACCATGCCATTGTCGACGCAAACGGTCAGCTGGTGTTTGCCTGGCTGCAAAAACCGCAAGTCATATTCATGCGCGGTGGTCAAGCTGTCGTTGGAGCCGAAGTATTGGTCGTCGACCCAGACCTCAGACTTCCACATCACCCGCTCAAGCTGCAAAAACAACCGGCGGTCCTGCCAGTCTTCCGGAACTTCGATCTCGCGCTGATACCAAGCCTTGCCGATGTACATGAACTCGCGAACGAGGTGTCCGGTTTCATCCACTCGTTCCGTAGGCTCAACTCCCGGCCAAGACGAATCGACAAAGGCTCCGTCATAAGACATGCTTTCGCGATCAAGCGGGTATCCAAGCCCAGCTAAATCCGTGGTCCCTGGAAGGGCAATCTTTTCGCCTTCGATTGGGTTGGCGAACCATTGCTCAATCTGTCCGTTTCCCTCAGGGTCTAGCCGGACCTTCCAATCTCCGGCCAGCGATTGAGTGTTTTCTTGCGCGCTCCAAAGTGGCGCCAGCACAATGAGTAGGAGGTTGGCAAAGGCCATCCATCCATTCTAGGGAGCGAGCGGTTCGCCTAGTTGCTTAAGACTGATGGCCATGTTGCGGAAGTCTTCCACGTCAATTTGGAATCTTACTTTTTGACCAGGTTGAACGGTGGTGCCATTGAGCTCCGGCTCCCAATCCAGTTCTTCTCGAATCTTGCCGTGTAGCTGCAGTGTGCCCTGATCTAAGCCTAGAGTCTCCAACTGTAGGTAGTGAGGGTAGCCCGCGTGAGAGGTATGGTTTTCCCAGCCGCCTGATTCAATCGTGATCACGCAAAGGCATGGCTTCTCAGGCGCTTTGTCGACATAGCGACGCTTATGCAGGAAATAGACTTGGCTGCGGTCAGGACGAAAGGCAACGGTGTCGTAATCGGCCGCCAATTTGTCCAGGTAGCCCCAGTGCTGTTCGTTTTGCAACAGGACACGGAACAAGCCATCTTCTTCCGGACTGCCCGGAGTGAGCTCGCCGCCTTGGAGCAATCGCTGCAATTCGTGGTAGGCAATCTCACTTTGCTCCGCCGCTTCTTTGCTGGATTTTACCCAGAACAACGAAACGAATAAGATCACCAAGGTGAGGATGGCGGCTTTTATGGAAGTAGTCATGGATTCGAAGGTGTTTAAGGGACCAGGACTTGGGTGTCGAATTGAATTTCCAAAATTTCGTCACCGCGCAAGATTTGCATGACCGTCTGCTTCGGCCCGCCGACGGGATCATGCTCCAGGTGACGGCAGCCGCGCTCGGTCAACTTGGTGCCGTTGATCGAGAGAATTTGATCATCAACCTGAATGCCCGCGCCCTCAGCGGCGCTGCCTTCAAACACTCGGCGCACGATCAGGCGGTCGTCGCGCGGGGCGGTGACGATGCCGCTACCGTAAAGCGGGGCGAACTCGATTGGCGTTTCGATGACGTTGCCGTTGGGCTGAAAACGGGCGCGGTGATTGACTTGGTCAAAAGTGATGACGAAGTCGCGTAGGACCACCTGACCAACCAAGTTGGTGCTGACGGAATTGTGGAGCACCGGTTGATGCAAGGTCAGCGGACCCAGCTTCATGTTTCCCTCCAATCGCCCACTTTCAACGATGAACAAGCCCTTGATGCGCATGCGGGCTCCCGTCGGTCGCGGCGGCTCGCGAAATTCAAAGCGCTTTAACTTTTTGATCGTCAATCCCCGGCTGGACCCGGTGTCGATCAACACCGTGAAGTCGACGCCATCCGCCGAGGCTCTTACATAAGGTCGATCCCCGGTGCTCGTTGGGACCACTTCGTTTGATGCAAGTGTGGCGGCATCGAAGCTTCCCTGTTGCACGCGAATTTGCTGACGTGGATAGTCGTAGGTCAGCAGCACGCCTTCAAAAACTCCGTAAGCCAAGATGCCCTCGATCTTCATGCCCAAGGCTCGACTTAGGTGATCGATTTCCTGCACCTTGCATGGAATTTTTCCGCTGGCAGTAAACCGGTCGATGCGCAGATCACTCAGCCAGCGCGAAGAATCGATTTGCGCGGACACGGCTGGTGAAATTACCGTGGTTCCTGCTCCAGTATCCAGCAGCATCGGAAAAGGACCCTTGCCATTGATCATGGTGTCGGCGATGAAGTAGTCGCCGCAGGTGTGCATCGGCAGCACCACTTCGCCGTCGAAATTCTGTGAGCCATTGGCCTTCGGGGCCTCGTCACCCAATACCGATGCGGTCGCCGATGGCGCGAGTACCTCGGTTTGAACGTACGGTTGGCTGCAAGCGTGTACCGCAAACAGCAAAAAACCGGCGAGCGCGAATGCTGCCGGTTTAAGAGTCCACTTCGGAATGGAGCGCAATGCGATTGCTTTCACAGAGGATGATTGCACGGAACCCATGGGGACCTATTGGGTGAACCTCGTCGATGATTTCACCGCCAAGGGTTTTGCTCTGCTCGATGGCATCGCGAATGCGGCCGTGCACATTCACATACAGCAAGACGCCGCCGTCGCGGGAAATGTGATCCGGCATCGGGATCAGGCAGCCACCGTTGCCTTGACCATGCTCGAGCACGCCGAAACTGAACCCGTCGGAGGATTCGGTCGTCACCCCGCAGCCAAGTACGCCCCGATAGAAAGCGGCGGCGCGGTCGAGGTCAGCGACGGGAATGTCGAACCAGACGGCTCGGTTGTGTACACGGTTTTGATTACTCATGAGGGGAGTTCAAGGGTAGAAGGGAGCGGGGGCGAACTGCCAATGGGCGGAATAGCTTGGGATTGATCCTGCTAAGCTGGGCAAGCTGCCGAATGCACCATAGGCCATGACCGACACCGACTCCAAGTTTTCACCGTGGCGCGAGAAGCTGTGGCGGATTATTTTCCTCGCCGATACGCCCAAGGGCCGCGCTTTCGACGTCTGGCTGATCATCTTGATCCTGGCAAGCGTTGCCGTCGTCATGCTGGAAAGCGTGCCACCGATCCGCGAGCAATGGGGGGCGGAGCTGTGGACGGCGGAGTGGATCTTCACCATCCTTTTCACGATGGAGTACGTGGCGCGGCTGCTCGTCACCCGTCGCCCGTGGCAATATGCGCGCAGCTTTTTCGGCATCGTCGACCTGCTCGCAATCCTGCCGACGTACTTAGTCGTGCTGTTTCCGGCGGCGCACTATTTCATGGTCGTGAGGGTACTGCGCATTCTGCGGGCATTCCGGGTGCTGAAACTGGCCGCCCACGTGCGCGAGGCCAACGTACTGATTCGCTCCCTGGTGGCCAGTCGGCGCAAAATCACGGTGTTTTTGTTCGCGGTCTTCACCTTGACCGTAATCCTTGGCTCGCTGATGTACTTGATTGAAGGCGAAGCCAGCGGTTTTGATTCCATTCCACGTGGTGTTTATTGGGCGGTGGTTACCTTGACCACTGTTGGCTACGGTGACATCGCTCCGCAAACGCCGTTTGGCCAGTTTGTCGCCACTCTCGTCATGGTCATGGGTTATGGAATCATTGCCGTGCCAACTGGAATCGTGACTGCCGAAATGACGGTGGCGGTTCAGCGTGATCAACGCGTTTGCGAGACCTGTGGCGAACGGGGCCACGCCGGGAATGCTGAATTCTGCCGAGTTTGTGGCTCGGAGCTTACTGCCAAGGTGGACAGTCCATCAGAGGAAAGCACGGTTGACTGAATATTGTTGAATATTTATTCTCTGTTATGCAAGACCTCACCAGCCACCGCCGAGAGTTTCTGCGCCGCCTCCTGCTGAATGGATTCCAAGGCAACCAGGCGGATTTGATCGCCGCGATGAAGGAGCAAGGGATCCAAGCTGCCCAGCCCTCGGTGAGCCGCGACCTGCGGGCAATCGGGGCGGTGAAGAGTGGGGCGGGTTACATTTTGCGCGAGACCGATCACGTGACTCCGCTTGATTCGTTGCGCGCTTTGCTGCGAGACGTCAATACTGCTGGACCCAACTTGGCCTTGATTCGCTGCGAACCAGGGGCGGCCAGCGCCATTGCTCGTGCGCTGGAGGCTGAAGCGCTCGATGGCATGGTCGGGACGGTGGCTGGAGACGACACGGTGATGGTGGCGGTGGCCAATAAAACTGCTGGTCGGCGAGTCGAAAAGCGGATATTGGCTTTGCTGGCGTAGAACGCCGAGAAGGATCCAGTTGGTCTGGTCGGGCGGCGCGAATAATTCATGAATAAGAGTACGGATTTGCTTCCCTTCATCGAATCCTGGCTGGACTTCAAGCCACCCCTGATTGAGCCATTCCCGGTCGGATGGCACGGTGGTAGGCTTGGTGCATGAAATCAATCCTTCTTGCCATGGCCGCGTTGCTTCTGCTCACTCCTGGAGCATGGAGCCTTTTTCAAGAGCCGGAGCCCCAGAAGACGGTTCTGATTACCGGCGCCAGTTCCGGCATCGGCCGGGTCACTGCGGAACATTTTGCCAAGCAAGGCTGGTACGTATACGCCGGTGCGCGCAAGGAGAGGGACTTGAAAGAACTCAGCGCGATCGACAATGTCGAAGGCATTCGCCTCGACGTTACCAAGCATGATGAGATCGCGGCGGCGGTGGCGCACGTCAAGGCTGCGGGGCGTGGGTTGGATGGGTTGATTAACAATGCGGGAATTGCCGAATTGGCGCCGTTGATTGAAATCCCGGAAGAGGATTTGGATTTCATTCTGGATGTCAACGTGATGGGGCCGTATCGCGTGACCAAAGCGTTTTCTGATTTGATCATCGAAAGCAAAGGACGGATCAGTACGACTGGTTCGCTGTCCGGTTTCGTGGTGTGGGGGATGGGCGGTCCGTACTGCATGACCAAGCACGCGGTTGAGGCATACACCGACGCGCTCGCTGCTGAGATGGCGCAATTTGGAGTGGAGGTCAGCGTGGTGCAGCCTGGAAACTACAAATCAAAAATCACCACCAGCATGAAAGCACGGTTGGATAAGCGCGGCTACACCACCGCCGGTTCGCGCTACAAGCCGATGTTGGATGGCATCATGGCGAGCAATCTTTCGCGTGAGCAGTACAAGGATCCGGACGCCGTCGCCGAAGCGTTTTTCCACGCCATGTCATCCACCGATCCACAGCGTCGTTACTTGGTCGTGCCGAACCGCAACGAAGCAAAGATGACCATTCAATCGACAATGAATCGCATCGTGCAGCTCAATTCTCAGCATGCATACAAGTTCACCAAAGAAGAATTGCTGGAGATGATGGAGCAAACCATCGACGCGGCAGGCGAGTAGTCGCCCACCCATCATCAGCCATCCTGACGGGGTTAATTCCGCCCCGTCATCACGATCGCCTTCGTCGGAATCGACAACATAAACGCAACCGCCGCCGTCGCTTCCAAACGCGATCCGGCGCCATAACCGTTGTTGTCTCGATTCGGCTGGTAGCAGAAGCTGCCGTCGCCGCATAAGGCCAGGGTGAACCACCATCGATTGGCCGCCATCACGCTGCGATAAGACTTCGCATTGACCGACGCACCCAGCGCGCCATAAGCCATGCCCATCAGTGGCGAGGCATGAGTGTCGGGGAAGCTTAGTGGGTGGTGGCCAATCACCTTGGCAAAGTCATTGGCTCGCGCACGCTGCTTGTCGCTCCAGGAACACATGTGACTGGCAATCGCGGCGGCGCCAGTGCGCCCCATATCCGCCCAGTTTTCATCGCCAGCGG
>CAZMDZ010000167.1:0-8388 GCA_964565175.1 uncultured Planctomycetales bacterium | reverse complement strand
GAAAAAGTGCGCTCCAACTAATTCCTGTCGCCCACCCCACCATGCGTGTCCTCTTAGTCTCCACCTACTTCATCCAATACGGAATCGAGCTCGCCAACGGGCTGGCCGACGCTGGTGCCGAGGTCGCATTAGTCTTCAACCACGACAACGCGGTCAAACTCGTCGGCGAGGATTATCGAGCGATGTTGTCGGACAAGGTCGAGCTGAAACTGATGCCGAAGAAGCACAGCTCCAAGGTCGTGGGCCGCGCGTTTTGGGTCAACAAAAGTTGGATGAAGCGGACGATTCGCGACTTCCAACCGGATGTGGTGCACATGCAAGCGGCCAATGATTTGGCCAGCTTGTGGACCGCTTGGAAAAACCGCCATCGTTTGGTCGTGACCATTCACGACGTCAATCCACACCCCGGTGAAGACGCCAAGGCAGTGCCGTTTTGGCTGCGGTTTTTGACCGACGGCATCATCATTCCACGCACCGTGGAATCGGGTACGCGCTGGATCACTCACGGCGAAATTCTGAAGAAGGAATTGGCGCGCAAGTACCCGCTGGAACTTGATTCCATCGACGTCATTCCACATGGCATTCTTGCCGGTTACACCGCTGTCGATAGCACCAACAGTTCGTCCGCTGGCACGGACATAGATTCCGTCGGCACGGAGGCCAATGCCGACTCACCTGGCACTGCCTTGTTTTTCGGCCGGATGGAGCGCTACAAAGGCCTGCACGTGCTCGCCGATGCCATTCCACTGGTGCTGGAAAAAATGCCGGATGCGCGCTTTGTCATCGCCGGTCGCGGCCCGGCGCTGGAGCCCGAGCGTGAAAAATTGAGTAAGCACCCGCAAGTCGAGCTCAAGGATTACTACATCGAGACCGCTGAAGTGGCTCAGCTTTACCGCGAGGCAGCCGTCAATTTGGCGCCGTACATCGAAGCCAGTCAAAGCGGCGTCATCGCTTCCGGCTACGCTTTCGACGTGCCCGCCGTTGCCAGTCGACTGGGCGCGCTTCCAGAAGTTGTCATTGACCAAGAAAACGGTTTATTGGTCGAGCCAAACGATCCACAAGCCCTCGCCAGCGCCATCCTTAGAGTGTTGCAAGACAATGACTTACGCGCTCGCCTCCGAGCGGGAGTGCGTCAATGGGCGGAAGGGCCACTTTCTTGGCAAAGCATTGCCGGGAAGACACTTGAGTCTTACGCCCAAGCAGGCCGAAAGAAGTAGAATCCGGGTTTGGCCATGTCTAGTCTCCCCGCAAAAGATCCAAAAATTGACCGGCCGATCTTGTGTTTCGGCACGGGTCGCGGTGGCACGACCGTATTTTTGCGCGTCCTGTCCGAACACCCGGACCTTGCTTGGTTTTCGAACTACACTCACCGTTTCCACCACAAGCTGTTCTTCCCGCTGGCATTTTTGTCGCGGATGAAAGACCTGCCAGGCATTGGCGAAGCCATGCCCTACGATTGGAAAATCCGACCAAAGCCGCGCGAAGCGAACAAGCTTTACCGCGCCATGACGGGTGGGGCATTCACTCAGCCCAAGCCGCTCGGCCGCGAAGATGCGCGTGAGCAAATGGGCATCTGGCGCAACGCGATCAAGTCCCACCTCCGCTGGCACGGCAAGCCGCGTTTCGTCAACAAACACACCGGCTTCCCGCGCTGCGATTTTTTCCTCGAGATTCTTCCCGACGCCCGCTTCATTCACGTCATGCGTGACGGGCGTGCCGTGACCAACTCGCTACTCAACGTGCCGTGGTGGGATGGCGCCATTGAAAACTCCTGGTGGTGGGGCGACATGGACCCTGAGTACATGAAGGAGTTCGAAGACAGCGGCAAACAACCCGTCGTCTTGGGTGGAATCGTTTGGAAGACGTTGATGTACCACAACGAACGCGAACTGGCGACCGTCAGCCCGGACCAGAAATTCGAAGTGAATTACACCAACTTCGTCGCCGATCCACTGGGCACCATGGAACAGGTGCGCGAGTACTGCCAACTGCCTGAATCCAAGGCCTTCAATCGCCGCATCGCCAAAATCAAAATCCATGATGCCGACGACAAGTGGAAGCGTGATTTGGATGACGATCAAAAGCAACTGCTGATGAAAACCATCGGCCCTGCTCTGGAACACTTCGGCTTCGAGCGTTAAGACTGAGCAATGGCAAACAAGCGCAAAGCGCGAGTTGCGATGGTCGGCCTAGGATTAGGCACGACGACTGGCATTGCAACCGTGGTCAAAAACTGGATCTCGGCCGGCTACGAGGACAAGGTCGAGTTTCATTACATCTCGACCAACGATTCGCAGGTGCCCGGCCAAAAGGTACGCAAGCTCTTTGAGTGTTTACGTGCCTACTTCAAGCTAATGCTGCTGGCGCCCCGCGTCGATGTCGTGCACTTGCACATGGCCATGTACGGCAGCTTTTGGCGCAAGCAGTTGCCGTTTTACTTGGCCCGTCTATGCCGCTGTAAAACCATCATCCACTTGCATGGTTCGGAATTTAAGCAGTTTTACGCCAACGGCGGTTGGCTGAGAAAGTGGCTGATTCGCAACATGTTTAGCAACGCCAGCTCCAGCATGATGTTGAGTGAGCAGTGGCGGGACTGGTTGAATTCAATCTGCAAGAAAAAGCCGAGTATCGACATTGTCTACAACACCGCTACCGAGCGGGAGCGCCCGGACCGCAGTGGCCGCGATGTCGTCACCATTACCCTGATGGGTCGCTTGGGCAAACGCAAAGGCACTTACGATTTGCTCGAAGCTTTTGAGGCGCTGGTCAAGAAGCATCCACAAGCACGATTGGTGCTGCCTGGTGATGGCGAGATTGACGAGATTAAAGCCTTGGTCAAAGAGAAAGGCTTGGAAGCAGTGGTCGAAGTGCCAGGTTGGGTTTCTGGCGATGCGCAGAATGCATTGTGGAACCGTACCGACGTTTACACCTTGCCGTCTTATAACGAAGGCCTGCCTGGGTCGGTGTTGGAGGCGATGAGCGCTGGCCTTCCCTGCGTTTCCACTCCGGTTGGCGGAATTCCTGAAGCAGTCATCGACGGCGACACCGGCTACTTAGTTGAAGCAGGCGACGTTGCTGGGCTGGAAAAAGCCTTATCTCGCCTGGTTGCCGACGAAGAGCTGCGCCTGCGCATGGGCCAAGCAGGCTTCAACCTGCTGCAAACAAAATTCAACTTGGACCGCATCGTCGGACAAGTGGTTTCGCTGCAAGAACGACTGGCTGGGATCGAAGGCTAGCCCCTCGGCGCTCTGGGCTAAACTGCGCTCGATGACCGACGGCTCCCCCACCACCAAAATGGTCCAAGACGACTACGACCCGTCACCGGGTTGGCGGTTGCGCGGCTATGTCATGGTGTGGCCAGCGATGCTATTCGTCATTTTGAATCTGTGCGTCCTGCTGCTATTCGCGCTGATCGCTCCGAGGTTGGTGCGCAAGTACGAAATCCCCATCATTCGCGCATGGGGCCGCTGGCCGCTGGCGATTATGGGAATCAAAGTTGAAACTCGAGGCGCCGAATACCGCGACGCCCCCGGCGCCAAGCTGCTGCTGTTTAACCACGTCAACGTTTTCGACCTGTTGGTTTTGGCAACGGTTTGGACCAAGGGTTCGACCGTGATTTACAAAAAGGAATTCCACAAGATTCCAGTGATGGGTCGGTTGTTGCGCTTTTTCGACATGATCGCGGTCGACCGCTCGGATCGGTCCAAAGCGGTGCAAAGTTTGAACTTGGCGGGCGAGAGGATTCGCGAGCAAGGACGGACAGTGGTGATGGCACCGGAAGGAACGCGCAGCGGCACCGGCAAGTTGGGCGCCTTCAAAAAGGGACCGTTTCACCTTGCCTTGCAAACACGAGTGCCGATGGTGCCAATGGTTCAACGCGGTTTGGCCACCCTGGCTCCAAACGGGACCTTGTTTGCTCGCAGCGGTTTCATTCGGGTGCAGTACTTGCCACCGATCGACCCCGCCGAGTGGTCGCGCGAAAATCTCGCCGAGAACGTGGAGCTGGTGCGGGAAGAATTCCTCAAGTACTGCCCCGACGGCACTGCCTAGACCCGGTCGTTTCAAATTCGGCAGTTCGCGCTACCTCGAAGCCAAACCGGGGTTGCATAGGTCCATGAAGCCGCCCCTCGCCATGGCAATCTTATCAATCGGCTTCTTGTTGTCGGTTGGGTCAAGCATCGCGCAACAGCCCGCGCAACAGCCCACACCGCAGCCCACACCGCAGCCCACACCGCAGCTCGAACCCCAGCTCGAACTGAGTTACCCAATTGTGGATGCCAAGGCCAACGCCGCCGAATGCATTCATCCACCGAGCTATCGCCGCAACAACGACGGCACGGTTAGCGATGAAGTCACGGCTTTGATGTGGACGCAACCTTTCGAGCAGAAAATGTCCTATGCCGACGCCGTCGCCGGAGCCAAGTCATGCACCATCGGCGGCTACAAGGACTGGCGTTTACCCACGATTAAAGAACTTTATTCATTGATTCTCTTTGATGGAATCGACCCGAACCCAGAGGCGCGCAATACTCGCAGCCTGACGCCGTTTCTCGATCGCACTGCATTCCCTGCATTCCGCTACGGCAATCCATCAGCTGGCGAACGGATCATTGATTCCCAGTTTGCGACCGCCACTCGTTACGTCAGCACGACGATGGACGGCAAGGAAACCATGTTTGGAGTCAATTTTGCTGATGGGCGAATCAAGGGCTACCCCATCCACCAACGCCGGGCCAACCAAGGGGGCTATTCCGTGATGTACGTGCGCGGCAACAACCAGTACGGCCGCAATCAATTTCATGACAATGGCGACGGCACCATCCGCGACTTGGCGACTGGCTTGACATGGATGAAAGCGGACAGTGGGAAAGGACTGGACTGGAACCAAGCCCAAAATTTTGCTGCGGATTTGGAGTTGGCTGGCCATCAAGATTGGCGCCTACCCACGGCGAAGGAGTTGCACAGCATTGTTGATTACAGCCGTTCGCCCGACACCACTCAATCCGCCGCCATCAATCCAATCTTCGCTGCAACAGCAATCAAAAATGAAGGCGGCAAGCGCGATTGGGGTCAATACTGGACCAGCACTCAGCACCTGAAGAGTCGAGGCAAGGAGGCCATGGTCTACCTGTGCTTTGGCCGCGCCCTCGGTTTCATGAAAGGACGGCGTGGCGGCCAAGCGCGCTTGCTCGACGTGCACGGCGCCGGTGCGCAACGCAGCGAACCGAAAACTGGGGATCCGTCGCACTTTCCAACTGGCCGCGGCCCGCAAGGCGATGTCGTCCGTTTTTTCAACATGGTGCGTTGTGTGCGCACGACGACTCAAACGCCCGTCACGGATCAGCTGAAGTAAATTTTCATCCTTGGCAAGTACAAAGTCATCCGCAACGATCAAAGTGGTCAGCTCACCTTGACTTCGCAGACCGGCAAGAAACTTCGGTCAAAGGACTCGACAAAATGAAGCAGCAAAATTTTTGAACTTTGCTTAGGCTTCTTCTTGCGAGTCTTCGACTGATACAAAACTTCCACCCGTCCTTTTTCATCCAGCATCTTTTTGGGCAGCAACAAGCGCAACTTGCGCACCAGCTGGCTGCGCAAGGAGAACCTGCCCGGCGCTGTTTGCTCAACATAAACTTCGGCCGTGCGCTTGTTTGCCTCTAGTTGAATGAAGTGGGCCTTTTGCGCGTGGTCCCATGAATTCCATTGCCCCGGATCGACGCGTGGCTGAAATTCTTCCTTTGCTCCACTGTCTAGTTTGTCAAGGACCAGCCAATACATTTGATTGTCACTCTCGCGGACTGTGCATAAACCAAATTTTGCACGCAGTGGGTCGCGGACGGCGTCGGCAAAAAAGCCAGCGAAGTTGACCGCTTTCAAATCGTAACTGTGGCCTAGATCTTCAAACTTGACGAACTCCGCATCGACTGCATTCAGGTCGTCTAAACGCGAGAACAACAAGTTTTGATTGACGATCATTTTGGGATCATCTTTCATCCCCTGTAGCAGGCGCAGCGGGACGTGGGCAAGATTCGGT
The DNA here is from genome assembly GCA_964565175.1 of uncultured Planctomycetales bacterium. Classification (GTDB taxonomy): domain Bacteria; phylum Planctomycetota; class UBA1135; order UBA1135; family UBA1135; genus JACNIZ01. The sequence continues at coordinate 2,354 of CAZMDZ010000167.1, read as the reverse complement.
GCCAAGCGAATGGTGTTGCGCCCGCCGGTGATAGCCAAAGCTGGCCCACCGATGCGCGGCACCACACTCGCCCAATATTGGGGGTGGCGCAACGCCAGTTCCCAGCACAAATGACCGCCACGACTTACCCCAGTAAGGTGAATGCGATTCTCATCGACGTTAAACCGACGCCGAAACCAGCGAAGGGTCGCTAAGGAAGCGAGTTGCTCCCGTGGCTCAAAGCTGTACCCCATGTTGGCGCCCGCGTCAGTTGGCGCAACGATCAACATGTTCCATTCACTGGCGATGTGCATCCAACTCTGCAGCTCACTCAGACCAATGCCGCCTGCTCCATGCAAAGCCAGCAACAACGGCGTGGGTTTGCTGGGATCGTATGACTCGGGAACCCAGTAATGAATCTGGGTCAATTCGATCTCCTCTCCCACTTGCAATGGAACCTCTTCCATATGACTTCCGGCTGGATGCGAGTCAAATTCACCAAAGTTCGCCGCAATATCCAACCACTGCTCCAGCTTGACGTCGCTTCTTTTTGCCAAATCCAACGCCGCTTTTCGACGTTGCTTGGCGGTAGGCAAATCAACGGCGGCGGCCAAAGCCAGCGCCGGATTGGGCAGCTCCGGCTCTTGGCAAAACGCGGCGGCGGAAACCGTCGGCATGAGGGTGAGGGCTCCACTGAGCAGGGCGGTCAGCATGGTGATCAAGGTTATCAGGCAGCAAGAAAAGCTACCCTTGCTAGGATGAGCACATGAGGCTGGCAACCGGACTTTTGCTGATCTTGCTCGCCGCGTGCAGCGGCCCACGGATCATGCTTTGCGAACAATCTGAGCATCGCCTGGCTCTACTCGAGGCCGATGCCGACTGGAACGACCCTGATGCGCTGGTCTGGCAATGGCAGCCATCGGATTCGCCGGCAATCGATGAAGATCACCACGCGTGGTTCCGCCATCCCACCGATGCCAAGCCGGTATTGGATGGCGATTTTGTCCTGATGACAGCCAGCGGCGGCGCAGTTGCCTTGATCAGACTTGATGACAAGGCGACGGTCTTTTACGCCAAAGCGGCCGCCAACCCCCACTCCGCCGAGTTGATGCCAGATGGGGCGATCGTCAGCGCGTCCAGCACCGGCAACATGCTGCAGTTGTGGCGCTTGGATTACCGCAGCAGCCCGATTCAATCGGTGGAACTGCCCAGCGCCCACGGCGTCTGCTGGGACTACAAGCGCGAACTGCTCTGGGTGATTGGCCAGGAGCAACTCTATTGCTTCCGCTACCACGGCATCGACGGCTTCCCGCCGCTGGAGTACGTCGGTGGTTTTGAACTGCCCGGGCATGGCGGCCATGACTTGCAATGCCGCGCTCTGGACGACGACTTGGTGCTCACGACCGAAGATGGTGTCTGGCTGTTTCGGCCGGTGGTCGCTAACGTTTCCGCAGCTGATGCCCAGGCGATTGGAGGGGAATTCCGCCCTCATCCGCAAATCGGCGACTGGTTAAATGTGAAATCTGTCAGTGAAGCACCGTCCAGCGCGCCAGCCGGGCTACCGACCTTGGTGGTCAAAGCGGAGGAGAAATGGTGGTCGCCGCGGATCTACGGAACCGACTCAATTTGGCAGCGCGAGCTCTTGGACAGCCGCAATTACAAGGCAAGGTGGTGGTACCCGCGCAAGCCAACGGTCAAATCCCAGCCGCGGATCAGCATCGGTATCGGTATTGGCGGCTTCCTGGGCATGGATCCGGACTGATTCCCGTCCCGAATCGCGGTGGAAAAGCCGACGGCTGAGCCCAAAGACGCCGTCGGCACTGGAGATTTCAGGCATTTGCTTTTTGAGAAGGGCCTAACAAAAGGCACCTTTCGGGGTAGCATGAAATCCCCACCGTTTGCCCCCAAAATGCGATCCCTCCGTGCTCTCCTACTCACGGCTACCGTTGTAGCCACATCCGTCAACGCCCAGCTCGACGCCCAAGAAGGCCGACGCCGCCAAGGCCGCGGTTCCGCCCGCGCCGAAATGAACATGGATGCTGGCCAAAGCGGCCAGTCCAAGGCAAAGACCTCGCAGCCAGCCCTGCCCGAATCCTGGGTGGAGCAGTTCACCTGGCGCAGCGTTGGGCCGGCCAATATGGGCGGGCGAATTACGTCGATTTCGGTCAATCCGAATGACCACGCCAATTATTGGGTAGGCACCGCTACCGGCGGCGTGCTGCGGACCGACAACTACGGCACGACTTACAGCCACCAATTCCAGCATGAAGCCGTGTCCAGCATCGGCGACATCATGGTGTCGCCATCGCACCCCGAAATTGTTTGGGTGGGCACCGGCGAATCGAACCCGCGCAACAGTGTGTCGTGGGGCAATG
>CAZMDZ010000166.1:0-8423 GCA_964565175.1 uncultured Planctomycetales bacterium | reverse complement strand
TAGAGGTCCTCCGCCCGCGCCTCCGTCTGCGAGACGTACGGGTTGTTGTACGCCATGACCTTGTAGCCCTCGGCGTGCATCGCCGTCGTCCACGCCATCAGGGCAGCTTCGGAGCCGACGTGGGCGTTGTGGGGCAGGAAGTGCAACGAGTCGTCGATGCCAGTGGTGGGCACCCCGCGCTCCCGCAACGCCTGCCACTCCGAGCACCCCATCGACGCCGTCTACGCCATCCACGCCTAGCACGCCGTCGACTCCTAGCACCCCCAGCACGCCGGCAGCTCCTGCCGCACCCCCGCCTCCAGGACAAACTGCGGTTACCGCTGCAGCACCTCCTTCGGTGGACCTTACTCGCTGGGAATTCTGGTGGGAATTCAACAAGGGTCACTTCCTTAACCTGAAAGCGAAGGTTCAATCCGGGGACAGCTCCACCGGTGAATCGGACATCCTGGAAGGTATTTCATCTGGTGCAGCTGCGCCGACGACGTCGGCCCCGACCGATTCGCAGAAGATTGGCACCATCATTCCTAAGCTTCGCGCTTTGATCGCTGAAGAGGAAGACCGCGATATCGCAGGTGGTGGCATGATGGCTCTGGCTAAGATCCAACTGGATGCTTCGGTCACCGACATCTACAAGGGTTACCTGAAGTCAGGCGACCAAGAAATCGCCGAGACTGCTGGCCTAGCTTTTGGTGTGCTGCAAAATGCTGCTTCCTATCCAATTCTTGAAGCGCTCGCAGAAGACACAACAGAGGGCCGTCGCCTTACTGGCAAGCCAAATGGCGTACCTGACCGCACCCGCGCCTTCGCCATCTACGGCTTAGGCCTGCTGGGCAACGCAACGGACGACGCCACGCTTCAGGCCAAGATTGCCGACAAGCTTTGGAACATCTTGATCACTGACCAGTCCAGCTTCAAGGATTTGAAAACTGCCTGCGTGATTAGCATGGGCGTCATTCCGTACCAGGATCCGAACGATCCGGTTCAGAAACTGCTGGGCTACCTCAACGATGGCGACAACGACGAGTTGGTTCGCGCTCACTGCCCGAACGCAATCGCCAAGATCCTGGCTAAGTCGGCCGAAACAGATCCGACCAACCCACTGATCAAAGAAGCCGTTGACACTCTTGCCAAGTACTGCACCGCGCGGAACGTCAAGAACGAAATCGTTCAGTCGTCGGTCTACTCGCTGGGCATGTTGGTAAACAGTTCTGCTGAGTTCCCAATCGACGAAGCTTTCGACGCCATTGAAGAAGTTGCAGAAAAGAGCAAGAACAAGCAGGCCAAAAAATACTCCGCGATCGCCATGGCTCACCTTGGCGCCCAAACCGGTGACGGCCCATACCGCGAGAAAGCGATTAAGTTCCTTTCGGACAACATGCGCAAGGGCAAAGGCGGCTACGACGCTTGGTGTGGCTTAGGTCTCGGCGTGATGGCCTTCTACGTTTCTGAGCAAGGCGGTGCCATGCCTTCCACCATCGAACGCGGCGTGCTGGACAAGTTCAACAAGGAGTCCAACCAGCAGCGCAAAGGTGCTTACGCTGTCAGCCTTGGCTTGATGAAAGCTGAGACTGCCAAAGAAGACCTGCGCAAAGCGATCGACAAGAGTCGTGACGAGTCCTTCCAAGGCTACTCTTGCTTGGGCTTGGGCATGATTGGTGCACGGGAGTACAAAGACTTCCTGACCGAAGTGGTCACCAACAGCACTCGCAAGCCTGACCTCTTGAAGCAAGCTTCCATCGCCTTGGGCCTGATGAAGGACAAGGAGGTTGCCAACCTGCTGATCAACTTGATTCAGCCCAAAGACACCAAGAAGAAGCCTAGCTTGGCAGTGCTCTCTGCTGCTGCTACTGCGATCGGCTTCATCGGTGACAAGGGATCGGTTGCCCCGCTGGTGGAATCCATGGGCGATGAAGATCTGACTCCATTGGCTCGTGCTTTCTCGGCGATCGCCCTTGGCGCGATTGCTGAAGCTTACGAGTTGCCGTGGAACTCTTTGTTCTCGCGTGACCTGAACTACCGTGCTTCAGTCCAAACGTTGACAAACCAAGCCACCGGAATTTTGGACATTCTCTAAACCGGACAACGCTTTACGCGGAGAGCGGCATCGATCATCGATGCCGCTCTTTTTTTGTTCCGATCTATTCCCATCTGCTTTGCTGGCACCGTTACGACATCAGCACTGTTAGATCCATCTATGATGCATTTTTGCTGGCACCATTTTTGCGTTAATGAACATGTCCCTCAAAAGGAGCAAGTTCATGATTCGTCTGTTAACCACGTTCACTCTATTCGCCGGCGCCATGTTGTCGAGCGACCTCACCGCACACGGCGGCGTCTACATTGGCCCCGGAGATGTCGTCCCGCCTGGTGCAGGCGCGCCGCCTGATACGCCGACGTCACCGACTCCCCCAACGACCCCACCTCTGCCAGGTGCACCTCCTGCAGCTGTAACTCCGCCAACGGCTGGAACACCGCCAACGCCGATTCCTCCTGGTATTCCACAGCCACCGGCCCAAATTGTGACAACCGACGCAGGTGGATCGTCGGTGGACCTCACCCGTTGGGAGTTCTGGTGGGAATTTAATAAAAGTCACTTCTTAAACTTGAAGGCAAAGGTCCACGCGGCCGAAAGTTCAACTGGTGAGGCTGACATCCTAGAAGGAATTGGCACCGGTGTTTCGATGCCAACGACATCGGCCCCTACTTTTAGGCAGAAGGCAACCCTAATTGCTCCACAATTACGGTTCATGCTGAAGACGGAAGATGATCGCGATATCGCTGGAAGCAGCATGATGGCTTTGGCCAAAATTCAAATTGACGCATCTGCCGCAGACTTGTTTAAGAAGCACTTAGCCTCGAACGATCAAGAGATTGCCGAAACTGCGGCATTGGCCTTTGGAGTCATTCAAAGCCCCACTGCCTATCCCATCCTGGAAGGGCTAGCCAGCGATTCTATGGAAGGGCGCAGGCTCACTCAAAGACCCATCGGAGTCCCTGCACGAACTCGCGCCTTCGCAATTTATGGTTTGGGCTTGCTTGGCAGCAGCTGCAACGACCCGGTGCTGCAAGCTAAAATTGCTGACCGACTTTGGCAGCTGCTCGTCACCGACGAATCCAGCTACAAAGACTTAAAGACTGCATGCGTGATCAGCATCGGCGTGATCCCCTACCAAGAGCCGACTTTTGTAGTGGAACGATTGCTTAGCTATCTCAATGATGGCAACAACGAAACTTTAGTCCGCGCCCACTGTCCAAATGCAATCGCCAAAATCCTGAGACAGGCTGCTGCTACGGATCCAAACAACCCAATCATTGAACGAGTGGTGGCAGACTTTTCCACTTATTGCAAGGCACGTAATGTCAAAAATGAAATTGTTCAATCTTGCGCTTACTCGTTAGGCATGCTGGTCAATCCGTCGCCGGAATTCCCCATCGAACAAGCCTTTGATGCTATCGCTCATGTATCGGAAGCCAGTAAAAACAAACAGGCCAAAAGGTTCGCGATCATTGCCATGGCTCACTTGGGAGCGCAAGCAGGACAGAGCCCCTACCGGGAAAAGGCAATCAAACATTTATCCACCCTTATGCGCAAAGGAAAAGGCGGATTAGACGCCTGGAGTGGATTGGGTTTGGGCGTGATGGCTTTTTATGTGTCGGAGCAAGGAAGCGCCATGCCAGCAACCGTCGAGCATGGCGTGCTAGACAAGTTCTTAGCAGAATCCAATCAACAAAGAAAAGGCGCATACGCCATAAGCTTGGGGTTAATGAAAGCCCAAATTGCACGGCAGCATCTCCGCTCTTCCATCGACGAATGCCGCGACGACTCCTTCCAGGGATATGCCTGCTTAGGCCTGGGAATGATGGGTGCAAGAGAATACAAGGATTACCTGGCGGACTTGGTGGCCAACAGCACCAGAAAGCCTGATCTGCTGAAACAAGCCTCGATTGCCCTGGGCTTATTGAAGGACAAGGGTGTATCCGATCAGTTGATCAAACTCATTCAACCTGACGACCAACGAAAGCCTAGCTTGGCAGTGTTGTCTGCAGCAGCCACGGCCATCGGATTCATTGGCGACAAGGATTCCGTAACAACTTTGGTTGAGACGATGACCAATCGCAAGATGACGCCGCTGGCACGTGCGTTTTCCGCAGTTGCCTTGGGGGCAGTGGCAGACTCCTACGAACTGCCATGGAATTCCATTTACTCGCGGGATCTCAATTACCGTGCCTCGGTCCAGACTTTAACCAACCAGGCAACCGGGATCTTGGACATACTCTAAGCCCAGCCCCAAAAAAGGAGCGGCACCAGCCTCTGGTGTCGCTCCTTATTTTGATCACCAACTAAGGACTAAAGTCGGCGAAACAGGGAACGCAGCCCTACTGCGCATAACAGCAGGGCGACGCCGAACGCCAGCAACGGGAATTGCTCAGCCAACCGCTGTTTGTTGGCAACGCTGGTTAAATCAGCACTCTCCCCATCTAGCCAGTCTTTGCGCACTTGCACGTACTCAGTCAAATGGTGCACTGGGTGCAGTTCCAGCCAATCGGAGGCATCCGCTTGGGCTTGTTGGCGAGTGGATGGATCCCAGCAGCCGACCTCAATGGACACAGCACGCGCATAGGGATCTTGCGGCGAAACTTCTAGCCGTTGTTCAAGGGCGCGAAGGACTTCTCCTTTTGCCCCTGCAGCTAGTAAAAAATTGATCCCCTGCTCGCTGGTGTCGGGCTCAGCACCATGGAGACTTTGCTGATAATGATTCACGATTGCCTTGGCGTCCGCCTGCTGATCGTCCACTATTCAGCTCCTCCCCCGCCAAGCCATAGCTTTGCCTGAGCTAAAGCCAGAGGATTGCAGTCATCTGTAAATGCCTTCGCAGAACCGCTAGCCGGTGCGCCCTCTAAGGTTTGGCCGGGCAGCACTGCGCTACCGACCGAGGCTGGAACCCCATCGGGCAAGTCCCTTAGCAATCGATCAAGGGTGGCGAGTTCTTGGCCCTTACGAGCAAAAGCTACCCAATTGCGACTGCGTGGGACCTGGTGTAATCGGACGTTCGGTCCGAAACTCTGAGCCAAGCCCAAGCGGATGGCGTCGGTGAAACCGAGGTCACTGCCGGCTTTTTCAGTGGTACCCAGATTGATTGCCAACACACCACCCGGCCTCAAATGCTGATGCACCTCGGCAAAAAATTCTTCCGTAGCCAAGTGCAATGGAATTTCAAATTGATTGGTGTAGCTATCCAACAATACAAAATCCAAATCGGAAGGTGCCGCTCTCAGCCAAGCGCGGGCATCGCCGCCGCTGATCAAGTTAAGGTTCTGTTGCAAAGACTCGGGCAGCGGCATCCATTCCGCCACGAGCTCACAAAGCCTAGAGTCAATTTCAACGCCGACCGCATTCCAGTGGTGTTCTCGGAGCAATTCGGCAACAGGGTATAGCGTTGATCCCGCTCCAAATCCTAGTACCCAAAAATCCGTATGCTCGTTTTCGTCCGCTAAGCAATCGGCATAAATCGGGGCAAGCGCCAGCAGGTCGTAGTAGCCACCGACCCAGGGACGTTGATCAGGAAACCAACGCGATTGGTATGAATCTAATCCCTCGTTCATTTGCAGCCAACGTTCGCCGTGGGAATACTCAATCACCCTTAACCGCTGAAGCGAAGTTTCTTGTACAACTTGAACAGTGACGTCGGCGGGCAAGTTGGCGGCGTCGGCTGGGTCACTGGTGACAAAAGCACCGACGGCGGGCAAAAGTGCCAACCACATTGCATTGCTTCTGAGAGTAGAGCCTGAATCTTTTGCACCAGACTTTCCGCCAGCCCGAAGAAGCAAGATGCCGCCCACGATCAAAACAACCGAAGTTAAAGCCAGTGTCGTCCGGGTCCCCCATACTGGGATTGCGACCAAGCTAGAACCAAACACACCGAGCAAGGAACCCATTGTGCCCGCAGCTCCAATCGCACCTGCGGCTTGACCTGCCGACATGTTTGCTTGACTAGCCCGCGCTTCCACCAGCAATGGGCTTAGCATTGCCAGCAACAATACGGGGGGCGCAAAAAAAAGAATAGCTGTGCCGAGCGAGCCACCGAGGAAGATGGTGCCAGCCTCATCCAGGGTCAACCCATCCGGCAAAAGCATCGCGGCAACCAATGGGAGTAACCAAAGCCCTGCGGCTACAAGTACTCCCGCAATCACCAAAAGCTGGCCACCCACTCGAGTGGGATGGGCTGCTTTTTTTGCCATCGTCCCACCAAGCCAACCGCCAATCGCCATGGCCAATAAAACGATGCCGATCTGGTTGCTCCAAACCAGGGACGATGTTCCGAACCAAGGGGCGACGAGGTGCACCCCTAGGATCTCAATCGCAAGGACTGCGAAACCCGCTAGGGCCGCAGCTGCCAACAGGGCCATGACCTACTCCTTGGCGGGAATGTCAATCCCGCGAAGCTTGGAGGGGAAGATGCAGCTGGTATCCCAGAGGTAAGCCCGGCAACCATCTAACAAGGTCGAGAATCCAGGGTTGGCCGTCAGGGTCAATTCTTGCCCGTTACGAATCACCTTGATCGGCTTGTTCAGGTCGACCAACTGGTAGTTCAAGAACAATTCAACCTGGTAAACGCGTTCGGCTTCAATGGTGATGGTGTTGGTTGCACGATCGGCTTCAACCGATATGGTTGCCACCTTGCCATCTTCAGGCGGATCAAACTTTTTCACCTGCACCCAGTAGAAACGCGGGAACTTGGGTGGGGATAGATCAAAGCTAACCTTGTTGCGATAAAGATCCCGCGGCGGAGCGGTCAAAATCCAATTGGCGGCAGCAGCCAAGTCGTCGGAGGAATTGATGTTCATCAATGCCTGGTTTTTAGTCGCGACCTCTGCCGATGCTTTTGCTCCAAAAATGGAAACACCAGCCGTCACGTGCGGCAGCCATGAGCTGAGGTAGGTTGCGTTTTCAACCGCCTCGCCACCTGCCAACAGGAACACACGATTGCGATCCAACCTGATCTCCATGGTCAACAGAGCAACGGTGTAAAGCAGATTGTTTCGCCCCTCACTTAACAGCGACTCGCCCTTGAGCCCGGCCAAGCTAACCGGGGCCACGACACAGCCGGCAAGAACCTCTGCTGGTAGGGCTGAGATGGATTCTTGAGTTAGGCTGCCGCCATCACCTGCATAGAGGACTAAGGGAACTCCGCCATTTTTCGGCTTGTAGCTGCTTGGAACCCAGTATTCAATGGGGCCACCGCCCGCGAGATTGCGTTTGGTTTTGGCAAATTTACCTGGCCTAGCTTTGGGGAATTTTCCACCACGACCTTCCAAGGCGGCCTGCCAATCGTTCAGATAGGTATAGACTTCAGCAGGGCCGATCTTCTTCTTTTCAAAGCCCTCCAGTACCTTCAGAATTTCATCTCGTGAGTCCAATCGCTCACCAGCATCGTTTGCGATATCGGCGTTGAGCCAACCGCCAACGGCTTTGGCCAGCTTCTTCGAATCACCCTTCTTGAGTTGAGGGATTTCCTGAGCAACCGTAGTGGCTGCCAACAAAGTCAAGCTGGTGAGGAGCAGGAGGATGCGTTTCATGGCTTTTGTAGCTTAATGGTGCGGCTGGCGCGCTGCGAGTATCGCCAAGGCGAACTCGCGTGGAGTTTCTTGCCACGAAATTTTCGCAGGCGGCTCCATGTCCAACCATTGCAGATTGCGGACAAAGCGATTGTCCTGTGGAAATCGTTGAATTCCCGAGGTTAGCGCTTTGCGGGTGGCAGGTATCTGCCCGCTCCCCCACAAATGCAAGCAGCGTTCCAAGGTGGCCTCGGCGCCTTCAGGGGCGGAAATGGGACGTAACGGGAGAGAATGCCGGCGTTGGTAGATCAGCAAATTGGCCAGGTCGCCGTCTTGACCGCTTTCGGCCAATGCACTCCAGCCACTCAAAACAAGCTCAGAATGGCCATGTTCTAGCCTTTTGAGCTGTTGCCAGAGCTGGATACGCCAATTGGGATTGCCCTGATCCGGGGCCTTGAGGAGTTGCTCAAGACGACTCAGACGATCCGCAGACCCTGCAGGCGCGGACTGCTTCTGAGCCTGGGTCTCCTGCCAAGAGTTCCCAATTGGGAACACGCTGGCGGCAAACCCGGCGCAAAAAAAAGTAGCGGCGATTAACCCGAGGATCAGTCGAGCCAATGAACGCCCTCCGCTTCAACTACCTGGCCCAAATCGAAGGGCTGCTCACCTGCGTCTGCAAGGCGACTGGTAGTGCTTTCGGCGGCAGTAGCATCAACGATCAGCACAAAGCCGACGCCCATGTTGAACGCCCGCCAGGCTTCGTCGGTGGGGACCTCACCAGCTTGAACGAGTTGTTCGAAGACGTTGAGTTTCGGCACGGCCGAACGGCTGACCCCCTTCCTGCGTCACTCCCGTGCGGTGCGTTA
>CAZMDZ010000165.1:2011-8459 GCA_964565175.1 uncultured Planctomycetales bacterium | reverse complement strand
TGAGCATTTTGTGGAGGAATTCGACGCCAACGCTGGTGGTTCTCGTGAGGTATTGCTCGCCCATTTAGGAGAGGACGGACTGCGCGAACATTTGGAACGCCGATTCCGTCTGCGCCAAATGATGAAAGAATTCAACGCCAGCACGGAAAGCGTGAGCGAAGGAGAAATCAAAGCCTACTTCGATTCCCAATACGATCGCGTCCTTGCCGACATGATGGCGAACAGCTCCGTCAGCAAAGAAAAAGCTGAAGAAATGTTGAGCCTCGATGACCCCCGCGTGCATGAAATGATTGAAGGGCAGCTGCAGCGGTTGCGAGTCGAACAGGTGGTGGATCAATGGATCCTTAGCATCGCAAAAGATACGGTCGTCACCTTCACCGGACCTGTCGAAAGCATGGCAACCATTCCCGTTCAAGCCGGGAGCTAACCTTCCGTCGACGAACGGCCGACTCGTTGAGATCGGGCAAGCGAAATCTCGATTAGAGCCAAGTCTGCAGGTGTCACCCCCGCTAATCGGCCGGCTGCGCCCAGAGTAGCTGGACGAGCGTCGGTGAGGCTTTGCTGGGCTTCTTTGCGCAAACCGGATATGCGCAAGTAATTGAAATCGTCAGGGATTTGCGTTTGCTCACGTTGGGCGCCACGGTCGACCCAATTCTGCTGACGCTTGACGTAGCCTTGGTAATGGAGGTCGGCTTGCAGCGTTTCCCACTCTTCCTTCGAAAGGCCTAGTTCGGCTAAATCTGGGGCGAGCTCCAGCACCATTTTCCAACCGCCCTCCTGCACCCTGCGCATGATGTCATACAAGCGCACTTGCTTGCCGCCGCCGAGTTGAGTCAGGCGCGGATCGAAACGATTTTGTAGTTGCTGATGGGCGTCGGCTAAGCGCTTGGACTTGGCCGCACAAACTGCGGCACGTTTTTCACTGACCCCGCCGATGGCGTGTGCCCGTGGAGTTAAGCGGGCATCGGCGTTGTCGTGGCGCAGGAGCAAACGGTGCTCGGCACGAGAAGTAAACATGCGATAGGGCTCGGCGGGATCGCTAACCACCAGGTCATCAATCATCACCCCGATGTAAGCTTCATGGCGACCCAACACAAAGGGTTCATCGCCGCGTAGCTTTAAGGCTGCATTCAAACCTGCGATCAAGCCTTGACCAGCAGCTTCTTCATAACCGCTGGTGCCGCAAATTTGCCCAGCTAAATAGAGACCTGGGAAGTCTCGCAATTCCATCGTTCGACGCAGAGTGCGCGGCGCGACAAAGGTGTACTCCACCGCGTAACCAGGTTGCACGATCACAGCGTTTTCCATGCCTTCGCAAGTGCGCACAAACTGCTGTTGGATTTCCACCGGCAACGACGTCGAAATACCATTGGCGTAGAGCAATTGCGAATCCCAACCTTCCGGTTCAAGGAAAACGTTGTGGCTATCGCGATCGCCAAAGCGGACGATTTTGTCTTCTAACGACGGGCAATAACGCGGCCCGACCCCGTCGATGCGGCCGGCGTACATCGGCGCCTGATCGAGGTTGTCGCGCACGATCTGATGGGTAGCCGCATTGGTCCGCGTCATCCAACATGAAACTTGCTTCTCGGGCAAGGATTCGGTCAAAAATGAAAATGCCGCTGGATCGCTGTCGCCAGGTTGCTCTTTCATCTTTGAATAATCGACGCTGTCGATGGCAAGGCGTGGCGGAGTTCCGGTCTTCAATCTTCCGGTCGGCAAACCCAATCTGCGCAAAGCGTCGCCCAGGCCATTGCTACCGTCTTCGCCAGCGCGGCCACCGGGAGTATTTTCTAGACCGGTGTAGAGCAGACCTTCCAAAAAAGTGCCGGTGGTCAGAATCACCGCTCGTCCGCCAATTCTCCGGCCGTCTGCGAGCTGCAGCCCGCAAAGACGGCGGCGAGTCGACGGCGGGTGGTCCGAATGGGCGTGGTTGGTCCACAAAAAGTCGACCGCCTCGCCTTCTACCACCGTCACTCCATCGACCTCGGCCAACAGCTGCTGGGCTATTTTTTCATACAGCGGCCGGTCGCACTGGGCGCGCGGCGATTGCACAGCGCGGCCCTTACTGGTATTGAGCATGCGGAATTGAATGCCGGATTGATCCGCGATTCGTCCCATTAAGCCGCCTAAAGCGTCGATTTCGCGTGTCAGTTGGCCCTTTCCGACCCCGCCGATTGCAGGGTTGCAGGACATCCGCCCGATCGCCGCCGCTTCCAGCGTGATCAACGCGCAGCTGGCCCCCAACCGCGCAGCGGCGGCGGCGGCTTCGAGGCCGGCATGTCCGCCGCCGACCACCAGCACGTCGAAATTCAGTTTCATGGCTCAAAATGCCGCTCAGGAATGACTGTATCCATGACTGGCAAGCCCTGTATTCTACAGGGCATGCTGACGCACCTCTGCTCGGTACTTCTCTTTGCCGCCGCCCAGGGCCAACCCCAGGCGAGCGGTCTCGACGCGCTCGCCCAGAATCTGGCCGCGCGCACCGCCGAACGTCGCGCTGCCGCGGCCAGTGCTTGGCAAACCGATGGCGACGCCCTGCTCCAGGCTCCGGAAGGTGCCCTGAAACAGGTGCTGATGAGCCACGCGCCGGAAATCCAGGATCCGATTCTGGAGAGCCTGCGCCAAGAACTCACCGCCAAACCGCCCAGCGCCTCTCGAGTACGCCAGCATTTGGATACTTTGCAATTGGTGGTTAACGCCAGTGGCGCAGATCGCTTATCGCTGCTCCTGGCCAAATTGCCCAGCGGCATGGAGCGCGATTTGTACAGCACTCTGTGCAAGCGCGGCGGCCCCACTTCGTTGCGCACGCTCGAATCCCGCCTGACCGGCGACGACGTCGACAAACGCTCGTCGGCGTTGATGGCTTTGCTGCGCTTTGGCCCAATGGAGCTGTGTCAAAAATGGGTGGAATTGGCCCCCGTGCAAGGGCTGGAACGCGCCGACCGCATCGACGTCCTGCAAGCGCTGACGGATCGCTCCGTGCCCGAGACCTTTGCCATGCCAGAGCCGTGGCTGGAATTGGAGCATGCTCGTGAACACGACGCCCTGTTTGCCTACCTCGTCGCCCACCCGGAAAAGCGCGCCGAAGACGTGGTACTGGACCAGGTCTTGAGCTCCGGCAACTTGCTGCAACTGCGCACCACCGGCTTGGCAATTTTGGAGCACGGCGTGACCACTTTTAAGTGGCGTGACTGCAAACGCAAGCTCGGTGCCATTTTGCGTGACAAAGATGGCGACCCTTTGGCAGTGCAAACGGCTTGGGCGCTTCATCGCATGGGCGAAAAGAGCGGCAAGAAATTCCTGCTGGCCGGGCCCGAAGCCGAAGTACGCCGCAATCGCGCCAACTGGCGCAATCATTTGGAGCTGGGTGAACTGCAAGTGGAACTCGGCGAATTCCGCGATGCGTTTAAGTCGTACAAAGATGGCATTAGCATCGCTGAAGCTCGTCGCGGCCATTTGCGGGCGAGCGACTGGTTGTACGCTTCGCGAGCCGCTGCCGGTGCTCGCAAGACCAAAGAAGCTGGCAACTGGCTGGCGCGAACGAGGATGAGTGCGTCGGAATTGAAGCCTTACCGGGATCTGCCCGAATTCGCCGACTTGCTCGACAAGCAGCCGTTCAAGCGCTTGTTTGGCATGCCTTAAGCAGGACTGCGCTCCTTGCCCTAACGTCGTGCGTTTTTTCCTCGCCTTTAGCCTGCTCGCGCTGACTTCGTGTGGAGGTCCGGAGCCGACCATCCAGCAATGGCTGGAGATGGCGGCGTCTCATTACCAGGCGGATTACGCCACCGATTTTGAGATGAGCTTCGAACTGCTCGAAAACAAACAGACGGTTCAAGTGGAGCACAAAGGTCGCCTCGAATGCCGCGATGATCGCCACTATCGCTTACAAGCTTTGACCTTGATGGAAGTCGAGGGTTTGAGCAATGTGGGAATGAGGATTGAAAACCTGCAGGTCGCCGATGGCCAATCGCTGTGGATGCAAAGCACGATGGGCGGTATGCCGCAACCGGTGGTCTTAAAACGCAGTTTGGACAATCTCGACAGCATGGCCCAAGTCAATGCGGAAGGGGCGAATCAACTCAGTCCAGCTGACCTCAATCCGCTGTTTTTGTTGCAATTGGCCTTGGAGCACGGCGAATTTACAGCCGTCAATCCAAGTGCCGACGGCCTGCAAACGCTGACTTCCCCAGCCACCGCATCCTTTCTGGCGGCAGCCGCACACCGTGCAAAGTTTTGGCAGCCTAGCCAACTGGTTCTCGCACTTCATCGTGCAACCGGCGCCCCAGTGAGTCTTAAACTAGTGCGAGCCGACAGCCAAACAACCTGGCAGGTCCAGTTTGTGATGTGGGCTTCGCGGCCGCTGGCAGATGAGCAATTGCGCTTCACGCCGCCTGCTGGTGCACAGGTTTTGACTCAGTAACTCACCTTGGGTTTTTGGTCTAGGATGGATCGCGGTGGACAACCGACCACGACCGCCCGGTGATGCGTTCGGCCAGCCGATGGAAGTCATGCAAGATGACGTAGAGCACCGGCACCAGCACTAAGGTCATCGCCGTTGCCGAGACCATGCCGAAGACCAAGGAAAGGGCCATGGGTGACAAAAACTTGGCTTGGCCACTGGCGAAAAAAGCAAGGGGGATCAGGCCGCCGATGGTGGTCAGTGAAGTGATCAATACTGGTCGCATGCGCACGGCTCCGGCCTTATGCACGCTTTCGATGAGGCCGTGACCTTGTCGTCGGTGTTGGTTGATGAAGTCGATTAACACCAGCGCGTCGTTGACCGCCACGCCGCTCAAAGCGAGCACGCCGAGCATGGTCATGAAGGAAAGCGGTTGGCCGATGATTGAAAAACCGAAGAACACGCCTAATGCGCCAAACGGAACTGAAAACAGGACAACGACGGGTTGCAGGTAGCTGCGGAAGAGGAAGGCGAGCAGGAAGTAGATGATCAAGAAGCTGATCATCATGGCGCGAGCCAAGGATTCCATCGATTCGCGAGTGGCTTCGGTGTCGCCGCCGTAATCGAGAGTGACGCTTGGAGCGAAAACAACTTCCTCGGCAAAGAAATCGGTCAGTTGCTCCATCACCTCGCGCGCATTGGTCGAAGCCTCGACGTCGGCGGTGATGGTGACGGATCGCTGGCGGTTGCGACGCGAAATTTGAGCTAGGCCGGAGGTCTCTTCCAACTCGGCGACTCGGTCTAACGGCAGCCACTCACCGGCTGGACTTTTGACGCGCATTTGGCGCAAAGCAGTGAAGTCTAGGCGCTGTGATTCAGGGTTGCGCACCAGCAGATCTGCGGGGTCACGACCTAAGCGCAAGATGGCGGCGCGGTTGCCGTAGAAAGCCCCCAAAACTTGTTGGCCGAGCAAAACTTCATGAAATCCGAGCATGCGCCCTTCGTCGGTCAGGCGGAAACGAATTTCACGGGTGCCAGGCAGGAGGTCATCACGTACGTCGAAGACTCCGGCAAAGGACTTCAGCTTTTCTTGTACCGCTTGCGACGCCAGCGAAAGCTCAAGGTCGTCTTGCGAATACAAACGCATTTCGATCGGCTTGCCAACCGGACCGGCTTGCGGCGACTGAAAGTCCATGCGCAAGATGCCTGGTGCACCGGCGAAACGCTGGCGCAAGTCGGCTTGAATTTCATCGGTACTGCGCGTTCTTTCTCCACCTTCTGCCAATTCCACGAATACCTGGCCGAGGTGTGAGCCGTTGCGGTAATTCTGCTGGTCCGAATATGTGGCGCCAGCGAGGGCGACGTAAGACTCTAATTCGTACTTAGGCAGCTGACTGATTTCGTTTTCCAAGTAGCGCAGCGTCTCGTAAGTTTGATCCAAGCTGTTGCTGGTTGGAGTTTCGACGTTGACGAAAAACAACTTGGCCTCGAACTTCGGCATCAAGACGAATTTCAAATGACCGAATTGGAACAAAGCAGCGGCAATCACAATGGTGCAGATTGCAGCCAATGCAGCCGGATAGCGATGGTGCAAAATATGGCGCAGCGCCCATTCGTAAAAACGCTGCAAACCGTCGTACCAACGACCACGTTTGCGCCCATTGGGTCCCTCGCCGGTCGCTGCTTCGGCTTGAAGATCAGCGGCAATATGCGGCTTAACCCAATCGGCGAAGTGCGACGGAAGGACCAAAAGGGCTTCAATCAACGAGGCGACCAAAGTCAACCCAGCGACCCACGGAACCGGTTTCATCCATTGGCCAAGTTCGCCCTCAATCATCAGGATGGCGCCGAATGCGGCCACCGTTGTGCACACAGTTGTCACCACCGGCCACGCCACTTCCTTGCAACCCTGCAAGGCTGCGTCGCGCGGAGGCATGCCACGTTCGACGTAGCGATAACAGTTTTCGACGACAACAATGGCGTCGTCGACGACGAGGCCGAGCACCAAGATGAAGGCGAACATGCTCAGCATGTTCATGGTGATTC
>CAZMDZ010000165.1:0-2001 GCA_964565175.1 uncultured Planctomycetales bacterium | reverse complement strand
CCATCACCGCCAACGGAATGCCCATCGCCGTCATCAAGGCGGTGCGAGCATCTAGGAACACCCATAAAATCAGGAGCACCAACGCCAAGCCAAAGAAACCAGATTGCAGCAGGGTGCGCAGACGGTTCTTGACGTAAATCGAAAAGTCACTCGAGATTCCCATCGACAACCCCTGCGGCAATGCCGGTCGGAACTCTTCGACCATTTGCTTGACCCGATCGACAATGGTAATAGTGTCACCATCCTTGTCCTTGGCGATCTGTAAGGACACCGATTGGTAGCCGTTGTAGCGACTGTTGGTCAGCGCTTTTTCAAAGTCTTGCCGCACCATGGCGACGTCGGCGATGCGTACCAAAGTTCCATCCGGCAAGGCGCGAATAACCTTTTGGCCCAACGCGGCCGGATCGGTTTCTTCGCCCAGAATGCGCAGCACCGTCTCCCCCGCCGGGGTTTCCAATGTGCCGCCAGGTAGATCGCGCACTTGCGGTCCGAGCAGTGCAGCAATTTCGGTCAGGCTGATGCCATAGCGCTCAAGTTGCGCGGGCATCACCTCTACCCGCAGTTCTGGATCGCGCAGCCCCAACAATGTGATGGACGACACGCCCGGAATGGTTTTGACCCGGTCGCGCAGCCGCTCGGCCACTTCCCGTTTGCGCCATTCGTCCAAGTTGCCAAACAAGTTGACCGTCACCACCGGAAACTGCACCTTTTGCTCAAAGATGCGCGGATCTTCGGCGTCTTGCGACCAGTCTTGGATGATGTCGACCTCTTGCCGCAGATCATCTAAATATTCCTGCAGATCAGTGCCTTCGCCTAAGCGAATGAAAATACGCGCCATGTCTTGCCGCGCCATCGAACTGACTTCATAAGTGCCTTGCAAGCCGTCGGCGGCTTCTTCGATGGGGATCACACATAGCCGCTCAATTTCATCGGCCGACGCGTTCGGGTACAGCACTTGCACCTCGACCGAGTCCTTGGCGAACTCCGGAAAAACTTCGCGCGGCAGGGTGCCCAACATCATCCAGCCAATCGCCAGCACACCGATGAAAATCAGATTGACGGCAACCGGATTATGGACCGCGAACTTAATGATCGGTTTCATCGCAGCACCAACACTGGGTCACCGTGCTGCGGCGTTTCCAAGTTATCGATGGCGATGACGTCGCCATCTTGCAGCCCTTCCAGCACCGGGTGCCAAGTCCGGCCATCGGCATCGACGAGAACACGACCAAAGCGCAACGGCCTTACCCAAGCTTGATCGCTCTTCACAACCACCGCTTCCGGTCCATGGTCGCCGACACGGAACTCCGACGGCCGCAGCCAAATCGCTTGCTGCGGTCCTTGATCCACCCAAACCTCGGCAAATGCACCTGCAGGCAGAACGGTGGAGGTGTTATCAAATTTCAATTGCAATATCCGCGCCCGCGACTGCGGACTCGCCAACGGTGCCAAGCCATGAAATGCCGCACTCAACTCCAACGGCAAGCCACCAGCATCAAGAATGGCAGGGAAGATCACTTCCACCTGGACCTCACTCCAATCTGCAACCCGATCGGCATTCGGCCATTGCGCCTCGACCAACAAGCTGCTGCGGTCGGCGATTTCGCAAACCGGCATGCCCGGCGCTAACCATTGGCCGACCTCAACCATGGAGGCCGCCACCTCGCCTGCAATCGGCGCCTTGAGCTCGCAACGGGTCAATTCCAATTGAGCTTGGCGGTAACCCACCTCAGCACTTTCCACCTGGCTGAGAGCGGCCACCTTAGCCGCCTCGGCCGATGCCACGCTGCGCTGAGCCCGTGCCAGCCGCCCAGCCGCGGCAATCCACCCCAGTTCGGCTTGATCCGCAGCTGCCAAAGGTCCAGCACCTCCTTCCGCCATCGATTTCTGCCGCTTCCATTCCCGCAAGGCAACCGGTTCGGCAAGGGCGGCATTTTCCAATTCCGCCTCGGCCACGGCGACGTCGGCCTGGCGGAGGGCAACGGTTTGTTCGGCGCTATT
>CAZMDZ010000164.1:0-8488 GCA_964565175.1 uncultured Planctomycetales bacterium | reverse complement strand
TCGGTTCCGCGCGCTCACTGGGCGATATCGTTCATGTGCGAACCCCAGCCGGTAATCATGCCCAAGGTGTAACCGCGGCGCTGCAACCAGCCGGGTCGACCATAGCCCTTGATCGGGTGCACGCCTTTTTCGGCGTAGGGTCGCTCAGCGGTCGGCCCCATCCACATGTCGTAATCAAAACCGTCTGGAATCGCCGTATCCGTTTGCTCGGCCTGACCGTGGTCCGGCGGCAACCAAACTTCGACTTGGCGCAACTTGCCAACCCGCCCATTGCGCACCAACTCACAAGCTTTACGGAAACGCGAATCCGATCGCTGTTGCGAGCCAACCTGCAGGATCACATCATTTTCGCGCACCGCCCGCACCAAGTGCTTGCCTTCATCTACCGTCAGCGTCAGCGGCTTTTGAATGTAAATATCCTTTTTCGCATTGGCCGCCGCCACGCCGTGACCCGCGTGCCAAAAGTCTGGTGTCGAAATACTGACCGCATCAATGTCATCGCGCTCCAGCAGTTTGCGGAAGTCTGAATAAACATCCACCTCTGGTTTACCGCCTTGCAACTTATCGGCATAGCGTTTTTCGACGTCCTTCTTCGCCGCCTGCGCCCGATTGCTATCCGGATCACAAACCGCAACGATGCGCGCGTTGACATTTTCTTCCAAACCACGCGCCAATAGACCGCGCATGTCACCCATGCCCATTCGACCTACGCCAATGCAACCAATGCGAATGGCGTCGTTGGCGTTGCCGTCGGCGCCGTGAGTGGAGGGTAAGAGCAAGGGTGCGGCAATGGAATTTCCAGCACCGACCACGGAGGCTGCTGCGGCAGCTTTTTTGAGTGCGGAACGTCGAGAGAGGGACTCAGTCATGGCAGTGTTTTGGGCAGGCCGAAGGGATTGGGAGGGTCGGTTAGAGCTGTTGCAGGCGTGCTAGCGACCAGTGGCCGCGGTGGACATGAATGCGGTAATGCAAGCGAAAGTGCTCACCGCGTTTCAAGCTATGGGCACCGTAGCAGATCACCGCCGGGGTAAAGAAACTCATTTGATCAGAGCGGATGGAATACCACGGGGTAGGGGAGTTCAAATTTGAACCAACCTCTTCGATTGCAATGCCGACGTCCTCGCCGTCGAGCACTCCTTGGTAATCCAATGCCCGGTGACGGCCGCGATAACGATTCTGGTGATTGAACTCGATCGGTCCTTTTTCGTTTTGCGCGCTGCGCTGCGCCCAGTTTTGCAAGCGCAGCGATAAACCGGAATATCCACCCCAGGCTTTGCCATTTGGCTCATCCGGTAGCGGCGTGCGATCCAGGGTCACTTTGTCGGCAATCGCGGTGAATTCGGCTTGCCAATCGATGGTGAAACTGCCGTCGGCGGCGGGCGGTGACACCTTGATCCGGCGCTGTTCGGTCAGCAGCAGCTCCTTCGAGCTGTCTTGTCCATTGCCCTCGGTTGGTTCTGGATCGGTTGCCGCGATTGGTTTTGAGTCGGTTGCCGCGTTTGGCTCTGAACCGGTTGCCGCCTTTGGCTTTGAGATGGAGTAACCGAGCTGCAAATCAATCTGCGCCGAACGGTCGGCAAAGGTATGAATCTTCGGCGGCTGCCAGTGAGTGCGTCCCGCAGGCTGCTTTTTCCCGGGCGCGTTTTCCCAGAAGTTGACGCCGTTGATGTACTTCCAACTAAACCACAAGCCGTGGTGCCAAACATGGTCGGCAGGTTGATCCCAAGTCATTGGCCCACACCCAGGCAAACTGAGGGGGTGGAAGTAACAATGAGCCTGGTTCGGGTCGTACTGAAAACGCCACAGGTCGTCGCCATGACTGGTCAGCGCAATCGACCGGCGGTGGTTCTTGTGCCAGCGCAAATTCAACGCCGCCAGCGCCTCGGCGTCGGCAGCTTTGCTTCCACCTGCTGCCACCGCCATCGCCGCAGCGCCACTCTGCGCCGCAGTCCGTGCCACCAGATCGCTTAGCTTGTCTTCATCAATTTCCACGCCAAGCCCGGGTCCCGACGGCATCGAAATCGCGCCGTCCTTCACCTCAAACGGTGTCTTCAATAAGCTCTCGGTGATGAACTGCGGCCCATTCAAAGCCGCGGCAGTTTTTAATCCAAATCCGCCATACAACTGCAAAGTTGCTGCCAGCGAAACATCTGGGTCGGTCAAGCCGCTGCCTACCCACATCAACCCGTTGCGCTCCAGCATCTCAATCTGCGCCTTCGCCGAAACCAATCCACCACAACGCGACGGCTTCATGGCGACGCCATCCAGCATCCTCAAGCGAATAAATTCACGCAGCTCCACCGGCGACACCACCCCTTCGTCCATCAAAATTGGCAACGCCTTCAGCGCCGTCAGCTTTTGATAAGCCTCGATCTGATTCGGCTTCATCGGCGCTTCCAAAATGCTGACGCCCGCCTCGGCCAACATAGGCGCGGCCCGCATTGCCGCATCCGGGGAATAACCACCGTTGGCATCGGTCCATAAAAACGCATCAGGCGCCAATTCGCGCACTCGTTTGGTCAGAGCAAAATCGTAATCTGGATCCGGCCCGACCTTGATGTTGAAGTCGCGATAGCCAAGTTGCTTGCCCGCATCGATCAAGCTATCGACCTCTTCCAAATTGCGCGGATTTAAAGTCCATGACAAACGCAAGGGGCCGCCCAGTTTGAGCCCCCACATCGCCGCCACCGACTTGCCCAAACGCTTGCCAGCCAAGTCGTGCAAAGCCAAGTCAATCCCGGCCCGGGCAATCGGCATGCCCACCGAAAATCCATCGGCCACCGCTTTGCTCATTCGTTGATGTGCCGCCGCCAAATCATCGGCTGGCAAACCCAGCAGCGCTGGCGCGTAATACCCTTCCTGCACCAGCTTGACCGTTTCTAGAGTCTCTTAACTCCACTTGGCAATCGGCACGCTTTGGCCCCAACCAACCAAGCCATCGGCGGTCGTCACCTTGACCAATACCGACGCCCGCCCCTTGCCGCCATGCGGTCCGGTGAAGAACTTAAAGTGGCCGGTCATGGGGTAGCGAACGGCAAAGCTCTCAATCTTTTCGATCCGCGAGCCGTCGTCGCCGCCGAGGAGGGCTCCACGCCCTCCGGATGGTTGGCCACTGACTTGAGGAGTCCACCACGAGGCAGACAAGGCGATGGCGGACGCCTGGCGCAGGAAATGCCGCCGGTTTGGAGGGGGAGAGAATGGCTTCATGGGCTTCGACAGCGTCATCCTAACCGGCAATTTCGGGCATTAGAATCTGTATCGCGAGTTGCTGTCCAGTCTAAGCCTAGGCAAGCCGATAAAGATTCGGTCCGACCGTCGTGCCCAAAACCCTGCATTTCCTGATCGCCTGGCTAGTTTTTGCAACTTTTGCCAGGGCTGATGTCGTCCCTCAGGTCGGCGTCGATCAAGCAATCCATAGTGGCAGCAAGTGGTTGCTGGAAGACTTGGAACCTCAGTTGGATCGCGCTGCAGGTCCCGAGGTCGGGCGTACCGCATTGGCCTATTACGCCCTGCTCAAATCAGGCGTGTCGCGCGAACGGCCCGAAATGAAGCAGGCGGCTGCCTTTCTTGCCCAAGCCTATTCGACCCGGACTTACGACCAATCTTGCCTGATTCTGGCGTTGGCCACCGACGATCCCGTCACTCATGCACCGCGCATCCACCAGCTGGCGCAGTTGCTGACGGAGCATCAAAATCGAGCGGGGGACTGGGGCTACCCAGGTGGGGCGGATCTATCCAACACTCAATATGCCGCCCTTGGCTTGTGGAAGGCGGCGCAGGTCGGCGTTCGCATTCATGCTTCGGTATGGCTGCGCTTGGCTGAGCGGACCATGGCTTACCAGGTGGAGGGCGGCGCTTTTGGTTACAGGCCGCAGAGTCGAGATGGCACGGCTTCGATGACTGCTGCCGGGGCTGGAGTTTTGGCTATATGTGAACAACAACTGCGCCTAACTGGTCGGCTGGACTTCGACATCGCGGACCAAATCATTCCCGCTCGTTTCAAGGCTCAAGCTTGGTTGGGCGCTGAGCTGCGGCAACAGGTTGGATCCAGCTCCTGGCATTACTACTACCTTTATGGTTTGGAGCGCTTGGGTGCTTTGAGTGGCACCGAATTTTTCGATGGACAAAATTGGTACTCACTTGGTGCACAAAGATTGATCGAAGATCAGGGAGTAGAGGGCAGCTGGGCGAAGGATGACATAAAAACCAGTTTTGCCTTGTTGTTCCTCGCCAGGGCGACGGCATCGGTTGGGCGCGCCGTTGCATTCACCGGTGAGGATGCCACCAAAGCAGCCGACCCCAACGCCATTTGTCAGTTGCAAAGTGATGGCGGCGGTCCAGCCAAAATTGGGGTGGGTTGGTGGAATCGATCGGAGTTGCGCAAGTATGAATGGCCAACGGAGCGAGGTCTGGGACCGCGTATTTCAATGGTGGAATACCTCGCCGATGGCGAACTCATTGCCGTGCAACTCACAGACGGCAGCCGCCCGCTAGGCAATCAGTACTTCCGCTTCCAGCACCATTTCTCGCGCAAAGGAGCCAAGTCGATCCAAGCCAAATTCCATTTGAATCTGCCAAGGACTGCGCAATCTTTGCCAGCAGTAATTCATTCGCCGTCCCTGCAGGTGCTCGTCGAGCATTCGCAGCCGCGGGAAATGCAGACCCTGCCAACGCTCTATGGTCCGCGCATCAGTCTCTCTGGATGCAAAAATTGGGCCTCGTCGCGGGCGGGCAAGCGCGATGGCCTGCCGAATGGCGATTATTCGGCAAATGCCGCAACCGACAAGTCATTGGAAACTGCTTGGGTTTTCCGCGCCAAGGACAACAAGCGCGTGCTGAAATTAAAGCCCTCGGTGAAAGCGCCAGCAGCGGCGATTCAAGTTCACCCGCCTAATGCGGAATGGTGCAAGAATGCGGGGCTGCAAGCCGTCGGCATGATGGAATTGCGGATCAATGGCCAGCACCGTTTCCCGCTGTTGATGCCGAAGTCTGGGGCGGCTGGCATTTTGAATCTGCCTAAATCGATCGTGATCCGCTCACTAGAAATTCGAATCCTGACTTTGAGTGAGCCAGAAGTCGAAGGGCAGGAGCCGTCGGGTCTAGGTGGTATTGCCGAAGTCGAATTTTACTTCGGCAATCCATCCGCTAAGAAGTCCTGATGCAGGGCGGAACCGTTCAGTCGTTTCTGCGGCGGGGTATGAACTCGCCAGCAAACTTTTGCGGCGGGGATGAACCCGCCAGCAAACTACTGTGGCGGGAATTCAACCGAAGTGGGTAGCGACGCCAGCGCCATCACCGCGTATGCAGTGCCGTACGGCTTGTGATAGCTGTACAAGGGGTAGTCCCAAAAACTGCCGTCGGGTTCGCGGGTGAGCAACACCGCTTTCAGCAGTGCCGATTCAAATTGCGCTCGCCGCTTTTCTGGCAATCGCTTGATCGCCATCGATGCGTAGTAGTGGCCAAACAGGTAGAAATACCCTGACACGCCGTAATGGGATTCATGCGGAATCGGTCTCCGCAATCCAGCAATTTGGAAGCGTGTGTGTTCGATTAGCAAGGCATTGAGTGCATGACTCCAGCGGTCGTTAGACCACTTTTCGCCAAACAACGTCATCGCCTCCATGATGCCCGGTCCACGGCACGCCGCGCCTTTGATGTTGTTGACGCTGCCCAACGGGTTCATGCGCCAAATCTCGCCGTAAGTAAACGCCTTGGCTCTGGTTTCGCAGCGTTTCAGTGAATCCACTGCGCGTTCGATCATCTTCGCCGGAACCTCGACGCCGACGTCCTTCGCCCGCGACAACCCTATCAACAGAGTTGAAGTGGTGAAGCTCATCGACGTGAAGGAGGGCTGGAAGGTTGGAACCTCATCCAAGCTCAAATACCCCCAACCACCATCCAAGCATTGATGGAGTTGCAGCCGCTTGACCATGGTTTTGCACGCTGCCCGAATTTGCGCTTTACGCGGATCATCAGGGTGTGCTTTCAGGTGTTCGCCAAAGGCTTGCAGCCCGTAGCCCAATGCCCAAGTGGTGTAATGCTCAAAGCCGCTGGGGCGTTTGACATCGTGTTGCGCCAAGATCGCATCAATGCCGCGCGAAATTGCCTTTTTCACAGCCGGGTCTTTGGACCCACTGTGCTCCAATGCCATCACGCACAGCGATGTCGTCGCCACGCGGAAAGTTTGGTGGCTACCCGGTACATCGCACAGGACCTCGATCGGTCGCGGCGAGTGGTGGCTGCCCCAAGTGCCATCTTTGGCTTGATGGGCGACCAGCCAGTCCACTCCACCTGCCAGCGCGGTTTGCCGATCCACTTTGAGGTGGGCGGCGTCGGCGACGTCGAGGTGGGGTTGCTGAGCCGGTGCAGCGACGGAAAGTGGCGCGATCAGAGTGAGTGACGCTGCCAGTAGGAAAGAAACCATCATGTGCTTCCTACTTGGTCTGAAGTTCGACCGAGGCGCGTTGACCCGGGACGACGTCTTCCAGCTCAATGCCGATTAGCAGGCGGCAGGCGTATTGGTTGCTGCCACCGGATGCACTACTTGGAGTCGGGAACAGCTCCCGTTTCATGTCGCCACTGACGCGGGAACGGTCTTCAGCCAAGCCAACGATCACTGCGGTGCCTGTTTCGACGCCAGCCAACATGGACAGTTTGTCTTCGGGCGCTTGGAAGTGCACCTCAAAATACCCCGGCGCAGCGACAGTGAAGACTGCTTTGCGGCTAGCCAATTGGCCGCCCCGGCTGTGACGCGGCGCAACCTTGCCTGGCTTGTAATCCGCAATTCCCCCATGCAACAACATGCCACTGCGCGGGGCGCGGACTTGCATGCTTTCCAAATCTTGGCGCAAGCGGTCCAACTTAACCTCTTGCCGTTCGAGGTTGACGCGTGCTGTTTCCAAACGGTGTTTGCGCGAAATAGCATCCAACTCGGTGCGTACCTCTTGAGCTTGAAAAGAGCGGGCAGCTTTTTCCACCGCTTCCTCTCGCATTTGCCCAGTCAACGTCCATGAAAATTCCGCTTCGTAATCGCGCCGTCGTTGCTGCAGCTCTTGGCTGATTTTCGAGCGCTCCAAATTGCGCCGCGAACGCTTGAGCACGATTTCTTCGGTGGCGTCGGTCAGTTCGTCGGCGGTGTACATCGCTTCGAGCTGCTCCAGTTCATCCGTTGCATCTTCAAGACCATGCTGACCGTACATCGTCGACAACTCCGCTTGGGCGACGTTGAACTGGGTCTCAAACTCTCGCCAACCCACTAGGTTCCGCTCCGCACGCTCCAGGCTGACGTGCATCCTTTCCAGCGTTTGGTGGGCGCTGCGCTCTTCTAGTTGGGCGCGTTCTTGATCAAGCGCGAAGTTCAGTCGCGCGCTTTCCATTGCCATTTCGGCGTCGTGCAACTGCTTCTCCAAGGCCTCGGCATCGAGCACCGCGACCACCTGGCCGCGCTCGACCATGGTTCCGTGCGGGATGACTTCCAAGACGCGATAGCCGCCTGTCCAAGCTTCCGGCCACAGCACCACTTCATCGGCTTTGCTGGGCACCATCGTGCCGTTGAGCTTCAACGGCTCAGCAACGGCGACGTCGGTGGCGACTGGTTCTTGAGTCACTCCAGCGGCTGCAGCCTGCTGGGAGCTAAGAGGAAGGGAAAGGGCGGCCCACAGGGCCAGTCCCGACAGGGGTAGAACCAGGGTTTTCATTTGCGCGAGGGGCAGGGGGGGGCTGATGGAATCAGCAAGGTCGAGGGAGGCGGGCCGCTGTTGCGACCGCCTGACACTGTTCCAACTTACCCGCCAATCGCAGACTTGTTAGGCACGAACTTCTGCGAATATTGGCTCAAGCGCGGCGGAATGCTTCCTATTTCTTCGGCAGGTGTTTGCTGGCCCAAGTCAAAAAGTCTTGATGAAGGTTGACTGGGGAAAGGTTGTATTCCTCCAGCAACATCTCGCGGAACTTGAGGCTGCGTACCTGCTGTCCCATCGCCGACTTTTTCGGGTCCTTGAGCTGCTCGAGTACCCGGTGTAATCGTTGCCGACGCGATCCAGGTTCATTGTCTTCCTTGCTGCGACCGTTGTCGTCAAACAAGAACTCCATCGTCGCCCAAGCGTAGCCATAATCGGCGCGCGCAAATTTCTCATGGGTGCGCAACAGGAGGGCGTCAATGCGCTCGTCGTCTTCTTTCACCCCTTTTTTGATCATCGTTTTGACCGCGTTGTGAATCATCCGCGGCCAGTTATTGGGTGAGTTCGACGAATCGTTCATCGCCGCGCCGATCGAAGCAAAGACGCCATAACCGTGAATGGTTTCCTTCAGCGCAGCCTGTTCATGAGAAACGATCGCAGCAGGGTTCTTGATGCTGCGACGCTGCAACATGCCAGCAAATCCCTCGGTCAAAAACTCTGGGCCGCCAAAACCGGAATAAGAACTTGCCCAGCCAGCTACAACGACGCCGACGTCATGCACCGCGCGGGTGGGGGCCATCGAAGAAGCC
>CAZMDZ010000163.1:0-8546 GCA_964565175.1 uncultured Planctomycetales bacterium | reverse complement strand
ATCTTTTCAACTTTCGTGTCCGAGACCGAAACTACCACGTGGACGGCTAATCAAGGAATTCGTGGCATGTTGCTCAGCGGCGCGACTTATAGCTTCAGCTTGCGGGAGCAAACTACCGAAGCCAACTACTTGGCCGACGACCAAGCCGACGCGATCTTGACTGCAAATTTCACTCAACCGTTGCTGCGCGGTGGTTGGGAGTTGGTCAACAACTTCAACCGTCTTACCGCCGAAATCAACCGTGATAAGGGTTACGAATCGGTGCGCCAAACTTCGGTCAGCACCGTTCAAGCAGCGATCGATGCTTACTGGGATTTGGCCTTTGCTTTAGAAGACGTCAAGGTCAAAGAGTTCGGCCTTAAGTTGGCCGAAGAACAGCGCGACGTGACCGAAGCTCGCTTCCGCGTTGGCTCCGTTGCCGAAGTTGAAGTGGTGCAAACGCTTGCCCAGATTGCTTCGCGCACCGATGAGTTGCTGTCCGCCCGCAACGTGGTCAAGCAACGCCAAGATCAACTGCGATTGCTGGTTTTTGGTTTGGAGAAAGAAGCGGAATGGGAGGTTGCCTTTCAACCTATCAGTGACATCCCCGATGCAGTCGCCACCGAAATGACTTGGCAAAAGGCACTGGAAACTGCACTTGCCAATCGCAGCGATTTGATTCAACTTCAACTCGATGTTCAGCAAGCAGATCTCGCTTGGCGAGTGGCGTCGAAAAACACCGATCCGCAGTTGGACTTGGTGTTGAGTGGGAACAGCTACGGCCAGGACACTCGCGTCGGCGATGCTTTCTCACCGGTTGGGCAAATGGAATACCCCGGCTATTCGGTCGGCTTGGTCTTTGAGTTGCCGTTTGGGAACCGCACTTTAGTCGGCGCCGAGCAACGTTTGCGCGCTTCTTATTTGCTGGCGCAGCAAAACCTGAAGGACACGGAAAAGACTGTTGCCTCTGAAGTGCGAGATGCCGTTCGCAGTGTGAATTACTTGTCCAAACGAGTGGAAGCAACCGCCAAGTCTTCGTTTGTGGCCGAGCGTCAGTTAGACGCCGAACAACGCCGTCTACGCGAAGGCGTCTCGACCAATTTCCAGGTGTTGAGCTTTCAAAATGACTTGCTGACGGCAAAAACTGCCGAACTCAGCGCCCGTATCGCTTACGCCAAAGCTATCTCGCAATTGCAAACCGCTCAAGGCTTGCACTGGGATGGTCAATCGGCCTCCGCGCCTGAATATTCGGACTTGACTGCCGAAGCCGAGCGCGTCGAAGAAGGATTGGAGGAGTAAAAGCCCGCTGATTTAAACCGTGGAGGAGCTCGTGAACTTCTCCACGGCTTGCGCCGCCAAGTGCTCTAAGTCGGAGTAGTTTTCCAACTTGTTGCATAAACTGCGTAGTTGGGGGGCGCCGGGCTGCCCTTTAAGGAACTCCGGGGATAGTCGACGCATGATGCGCATGCCGCGATACTCGCCATAGAGTCCAATTACGCCGCGGCCTAGTTCCAGTAAAAGTTGGGTACGTTCGTCCATTGCCGGAACGGCTGGAACAGGCTCGCCTTTGAGCCAGCATTGCAAGTCGCGAAACAACCACGGTTGGCCGAGTGCACCACGTCCGATGGCAATGCCAGCCACACCAGTTTTGAGCATCGCCTGAGCGCCAGCAATGTCGGTGACGTCGCCATTGCCGATGACCGGTACCGATACTGCGTTTTGAATACGAGCGATGGCGGCAAGGTCTGCTTCGCCGCGATATTTTTGCTCGCGGGTACGGCCATGCACGGTGATGGCAAGAGCTCCGGCATCTTCCATGCGGCGAGCGAAGTCTGGGCCACTGGCGTCATTGTCATCCCAACCGCAGCGCATTTTGACAGTAACTGGCAGACTGGTGCCGCGGACCATGGCACGCACGCAGGTTTCGGCTAATTCAGGTTCGCGCAGCAGAGCAGAGCCACCACCGCTGCCAGTGATTTTGGGCACCGGGCAGCCGATGTTTAAGTCGACCACCTGGAAACCCCGTTTTTCGACTTCTGCAGCGGCAATTTCCAAAGCATCCGGTTGGCTGCCGAAAATCTGGGCGGCCACCGGGAATTCGTCTTCCCCGCGCTCGAGCAGCCCCAGCGATTTCTGATCGCCGAATTTCAATGCCAGCGAAGACACCATTTCGGTGGTTGTCAGCTCCGCCCCGAACTTCCGGCACAGGCGCCGGTAAGCTAAGTTCGTGTTGCCCGCCATAGGCGCCAGGCATAGACCATGCGGAATCGTTAAATCCCCGATCTTGAACCCGGTTTTTGATCGCTGCTCCTCGCTCATGAAGCACACATTTTACCCCCGATGCCGATTTGTCGCAGCCGCTTGCTTGTGGGCAGCGATTAGCGCTTGCGGACGCAACTCAGACCCCCAGCCCCAGCAAGGGGAAGTCGTCGGGTCGATCAGCCCATTTTTTGTCCAAGCGAGCAAAGCATACGAGCCAGTTGCAGAGGGGCAACTCCTGCAACGGCATATCGAGAAGCTGCGGACCGGGTCGAGAACCGGGTTGCGCTTCGCCAAAGAAGTGATTGGCAGTTACGGCGATGCTGCGATTCCCGCGCTAGTCGAGGGCTTGCGATTGGAATTGGAGGAAAACGACACCGTCGCCGCCAACTTTATGTCGGCTTTGAGCTACACCAAAACTGAGCAAACGCTGCCAATTTTGCTCGAAGTGATCGACCAGCACTCTTCGCCGTTGGTGCGTAGCCAGGCGATTGACACCATCAGCTTGCTCAGGCAAACCGAACTGGTTCCAGGGTTGCTGGAACACGCCGATCGTGAATTTGAATCGGGGCCGATAATGCGGCTGCTGCCATGTCTCTCTGCTTTAGGCGGAAAGCAAGCCGCCGAGTACCTAGCCAACGTCGTCCGCCGATGGCTGCTCGATGCAGAAAAGAAAGGCCGGGGCGCAGCTGCCTGGGATGGTTTGTTAGAGATGCAGGGCGACGTCGCTCTGCCGTTGATTGCTGAATTAGAGAGTCAAGTGCCGCCGTTTATGCGCCATGCCGGTTGGTTGCGTTTGCTGCAAGGAGGGCAAATGGAATGGCTGGAGTCAGTCCGCACTTTGGTCGATCCGGCGGTGATGGGCAAGGCTTCGTTGCGAGGCCGAGCTGTCGTTTTGATGTGCGAATTAGGGGAGTGGGAAACCGCGGCGTTGGCCGCTGAGGATCCTAATCCGGCAGTGCGAAATGGATACGTGAACGCTCTACGTGCCAAACAAGGCGAGTTAAGCGAGGCGGAGCATGCTTACTTGATCAAGGTCGCCAGCAGTCCAAGCAAGGATGCGGCCTATCCGGCCTTGCGCGTGTTATTGGAGCGCGGGGAAAGCGTGCACTTGGAATCTTGGTTGGCGCAGGTCAAAGGCTATCCCACTCGTCCGGGATCGATTGAAGCCTTGCACATGTTTATGCAAGAGGGCATCTCGCACCCCCGTTTAGTGCCAATGCTGAAGGAGCGCTGGTCCTCTTGTGAAGTTGAATTCCGCATCGACATCACCCGAGTCATGGCCAAGCATCCGACCCCCGAAGCGATAGCCTTTTTGGAAGCGGTGGTGATGGACCCTGAGGAGGACCCAGAGGTCCGCTTGTATGGACTGAGTTCCTTGGGCAATGCCGGTGATGCTTGCGTACCCGCGCTCTTTCGCGTGTGGGAGCAGAAGCCGTCGCCAGGCACTACTGATCGCTTGTTTAGCTCGATGCTGCGCTACGCCGAACGAGAGGACATCCGCGAATTTTGTTTTCAACTCGTGGTTGATCCCGAAGTGCCTGATTTTGCCAAGGCGCAAATGTTGGCGAAGTTGCCGTTTAGCTTTCGTGAGGATGCTTACCCGGTACTGCTAAAGGCTCGTGCGGCAACCGTACGTCCGGAAATTCACCTCTACGTCGACAGTTTACTGGCCGACTACTTTTAGGGCGGTTGGAGAATCTGCGCGGTCGGCGATTCGAATCCACCCGACTTCGGCTTGCCTTACTCAGGAGCCAGGGCGCCGGCAAACAGGACGGTGATCGCGGCAACGGCGACGCCGATAGCTGCTTGCCAAAGTGGTGCGTCGGCGGCGATCAGAGCCATGGCGGGCAGTGCTGGCATCGCCACTAAGGAACGACGGACCGCAGCTTGCACGCGCAGTGGATCCCAAAATTCATGGCGGTCAGGGATGGCGGGGCGGAGGTGCCAAAAAGCGAAGCCTAGCCAGGCCAAATGCAGCCACAGCGATTGCTCGCTTTCCATTTGAGTCAAAGCAAACGGACTGAGGCACATGAGGGCGATGAAAGGAAGCAGGTTTAAACCTTGACCGCCGCTTTCTTCTTTGGCCGCAAGCCGTGCCAAAAAGAGCACGTACAGCGCGTAAGAAGCAACGCCCCATGGGGCAGGGCTGTTGGCCGCTGCGGAAGGGGATAAAAGCAGCAAGATCCCAGCGCTGAAGCTAATGGCACGGCACAGTGCCAACAGTACCGGGCCTAAGCCGCTGCGCAAGGTGACGCCGCCTAGGTCATAAACGATAACCAGCCCAGCTAGGATCAGGATCCAGGTCGGTTCGGGGTGGACCAGCCAAGCACCAGCTACGCCTGCTCCAAGAAGGGCGAGCGCAGTGGCAAAAGCGGTGATCGGCCTAATTTGCCCAGTAACCATTGGGCGATTGCGCTTGGCGTCGGCATCGATCTTGCGATCGGCCCAATCGTTGAGTGCCATTCCGGCATGGAATACCGCCAGCAAGATCAAGCAGGTCAGGCCCAAATCCAAGCCAGCGGATTGCCAAGAGCTGACCGTGGATTCCGAGGCAAAGGTCTGGCGAGCGATGGCATGGTTCGATTGGATCAAGGCTTCGGCGAATAAGAAGCCTGCAACCACGTCCCAAATCACCGTCGGCGCTAGGGCAATTCGAAACAGCCGAGCCCAGGCGATCACGGAACCAAGCGTTGGATGTCGAGGATGGTTACGAAGATGACCAAACTCATGACCACCACAAAGCCGCCCAGATTGAACCAAATTTGCACGCGTTCACTGACCGGTTTGCCGCGCAAAGCTTCGATCAGAAGGAAGAGTAAGTGACCGCCGTCCAACGCCGGAATCGGCAGCAGATTGAGTACGCCGAGGTGGATCGAAATCATGCACAGGAAAAACAAAAACGGGATCATCCCGATGTTGGCAATGCTGTGCGTGGTGCGGCCGATGGTGATGATGCCGCCCAAATTTTTTGTCGAAATCCGGCCAGTTAGGATGCGCTGGAAAGAAAGAAAAGCATCGCGCACCATCGCTTTGGCGCGATTCACTCCGGTACCAATAGCAGCGAGAAAGCTGGTTTCTTTCACCACCTCGGTGCGGCCACTCAGGCCGATCCCGTAATCCCAACTAGGGCTGGCGGCGAGTTTGACCTCTACGTCAAGTTGTTCTTCGCCGCGCATCGCCAGCACCGGCAGTGGGGGCAAAACCTCTTGCTCGACTCCACCGTTTTGCTGAATCCAAACATGCAAGGCATTGCGTAGCTCCAGAAAGTTGCTCGGCTGTTCACGCCCAAGCGCACGGATGACGTCACCGTTTTGTAAACCGGCGTTCGCCGCAGGTCCATCTGGACGTACGTGAATGCGTAAAAGATCGGGCTCAGAATCCAACCAGACGGCGGCGGAGAAATCTGCCGCGCTGAGCTCTGGGTTCACGGTCAAGGTGCTGCCGTTGCGCAACACCGTCAAGGCGGGCACCCGGTCACTGTTGCGTAAGGCCTGTTCGCGAATCACTTCGGTGTCGCGAACCGAAACGTCGCCAACATGGGTGATGTGATCGCCGACCTCAAGGCCGGTTGCGTAATCGGGGTGCAATTCACGCACCCAGTTTTTGGTTTGGAAAATGCCCAGTTGAGGCGAACTCGCCAAATTTAGCTGACTAGGTTCAACCGTCTTGCGAATAGTCTGACCATCAACCTCGGTGCCGACTTCGATCGCTCGCCCGTGAAGGATGGCTTGAAACAACAAGGTTTGCACGTCGCCGTTGCCACTGACCGGGATGCCGTCAATTTCGGTAATGGTTGCTTGCGCTTCGAGGCCAGCTTCAGTTGCGTGGGTGTCACCCAGGACGATGGCAGACGAACCCTGAAAAACCCCAACTTTGGGAAAGCCGGATCCTTCGTCGTAAATGGCTTGAAATTCAACTCGACGGTTTTCGCCGGCAGCAGTGTGCTAGTCCAGAGTTAAAGATTCTTCGACATCACTCAGCGCGTCTGTCGAAGCGAAGTCGCTAAACGAAAACAGGCGATTGTCATTCAAGGACAACAATCGATCACCGCTTCGTACACCTGCGTCCCATGCTGGACTTCCAGCTTCGACGCTGCCAACGATTGGCGCTTGAACTGGAACGCCAATCCGAAACAACACCGGAATGAGCAGCAGCGCAAACAGGAAGTTCATCAAGATGCCGCCCGAGAAAATCAGAAAACGCCAGCGGGGCGGTTTGCTGAACAACTCATCGTCAGCGCCATCACCGAGCATGTCCTCGCCAGCCATTTTGACGTAACCGCCGATTGGAATGGCGGCAATGCGGTAGTCGGTGTCGCCGCGGCGGAAGCCGGCAATGCGCGGCCCCATGCCCAAAGCGAAGACCTCTACCCGAACCCCAGCGGCGCGGGCGGCAAGGAAGTGGCCAAGCTCGTGGATGAAGAGCAAAAAGCCTATGCCGAAGATGGTCAGTAAGATGGCCATATCTACTTATTTTAGGATTTTGCAACTCCGGGAGCAGCGTGGTTTTGAATCATCTTTTGGGTGTGTTCACGAGCCCACTGATCTGCAGCCAGGATTTGTTCCAAATTGTCGGCGGCAAGAGTTGGCCTTTGCTCCAAGGCGGCGTTGCACAAACCATAGATGTCGGCGAAGCCGATGTCACCATTAAGAAAGGCGTCGACTGCGATTTCGTCGGCAGCGTTGATGACGGCGCCTGCGATTCCGCCCAACTCGGCGGCGCGCCAACCCAAATTCAGCGCTGGGAAGCGTTCAAGGTCAGGCTCTTCGAAGGTGAGTTTGGCGAACAATTGTGGATCGTAACCGGGGAGATTGCTTGCCGGGCGCTCGGGGTAATGGAGCGCGTAGTGAATCGGATAGGTCATGTCCGGCGGGCCGAGTTGAGCGAGCATCGAGCCGTCGACGAATTCAACCATCGAGTGCACGATCGATTGCCGATGGATCAAGACTTGGACTTGGCTAGCTGGCACGGCAAACAAATGGCAAGCTTCGATGATTTCCAAAGATTTGTTCATCATCGTCGCCGAATCGATGGTGATGCGCTTGCCCATATTCCAATTGGGGTGGGCGAGTGCTTGCTCTGGAGTGACCGAAGCGAAGTCGGCCAGCGGCAGGTCTCGCAGCGCGCCGCCCGAAGCCGTCAGGTGCAGGGTGCGAATTTGATTGCCCTCAGCGCCTCGCAAACATTGATGAATGGCGGAATGCTCCGAATCGACGGGCAAGATCAAGCCGCCTTTCTGCAGACTGAGTTCCGTCAACAGCTCACCGGCCAATACCATCGACTCTTTGTTGGCCAGGGCTAGATCTTTGCCCGCTCCGAGCACCGCCGCCGAATAGGGCAGCCCGGCCGCGCCGACGACAGCATTGAGGCAGGTGTCGTAATCCCCGGCTTGCAACCAATCCAGCAGAGCCCGCTGGCGGTCAGGGTCTGCCGTGAGGTAGGTCGCACAGCCGTGGGGGGCAGCCAGCGTGGATAACTCTTGCTCCCGGGAGTGGGCGGAAAGTGCGACCACCTCCATTCCGGAGGCGGTTTGCAGCAGCTTCAGAGCCTGTACGCCGACGGTTCCGGTGGCGCCCAGGATGACAAGACGGCGGGAGTGAGAAGTCATGCCTTCCTTCCAGGATAGAGGCGCGGTTCTGCCCAGAAAAGCGAACCCGGCCGACGTAGAATGCCGGGCATGGTGGATCCCGTCCCTCCCTCTGCACCCGATTCCACAGATGCCGGTTCCGGCGCCATGACCTACCGCGATGCTGGCGTCAACATCGATGCTGCGGAAGAGGCCCTAGCCGCGTCTAAAAAGGCGATTCGAAAGTCCTTCGGTCCGCGCGTCCTTGCCGACGTTGGTTCTTTCGGCGGATTGTTCCGTGCCGACGGCCTTGGCAAAGAGCCTGTATTGGTCGCCACCGCCGACGGTGTGGGAACCAAAATTCGGATCGCAACTTCGATCTCCAAGTTCGATACGGTCGGCCGCTGCTTGGTCCAACACTGCATTAACGATGCTTTGGTTCAAGGAGCCGAGCCGCTGTTTTTCCTCGATTACATCGGCGTGGGCAAGCTCGAGCCAACCATGGTGGCGTCGGCAATTCGGGGTGTCGCCGAGGCTTGCGGAGATCACAACGTCAGCCTGTTGGGCGGTGAAACGGCGGAAATGCCGGGCGTTTACCCGGACGACGAATTCGACTTGGTTGGAACCCTGGTCGGCGTGGTGGAGCGTGAGCACTTGCTTGATGGCAGTCGCGTCAAGGCCGGTGACCGCCTAATCGGACTGCCCTCAAACGGCTTGCATACCAACGGTTATTCGCTGG
>CAZMDZ010000162.1:0-8585 GCA_964565175.1 uncultured Planctomycetales bacterium | reverse complement strand
CCAGAGGGATCCGTCGGTTTTGATCCTCACGCCGAGATTTCTCGGAAGAAAGGTCAATGGGAGAATCCTTCTCATCCAAGTCCAATGGAAGCCACGGGTGTGCCAAGCCAATTCAATGAGCGTCGAAATTCGGGATGGCAAATTCCGGTGTTTCTTCAAATTCACGAAGATGGCAAATGGGCGGATGCCGACGGCATCGAAATTCGCTATTTCAGTGAAACCATTCGTGCACGGAACACCAGCACGCTGGAAGATTTTGACGTCCATAATCCTTGGGACAACCCTCATTATTCGGATCTACCCAGCGTGCTT
The DNA here is from genome assembly GCA_964565175.1 of uncultured Planctomycetales bacterium. Classification (GTDB taxonomy): domain Bacteria; phylum Planctomycetota; class UBA1135; order UBA1135; family UBA1135; genus JACNIZ01. The sequence goes on along the minus strand of CAZMDZ010000162.1, from coordinate 8,273 downwards.
ACCGACCGCCACGGATTGGCCAAAGCTCGCCGAAAACGGAACCCTTTGCCAGTTGCAACCCTGCGAGCTGATCCACGTCACTGTCACGCATATCGATGGCACTCCCGCGGCCTCCGTTCCTGTTCGCTTGGGCAACGATTTGGCAGCTTTTGGACTCACTGGTCCTGACGGCGTTGCCGATGTCTTGTTGCCGAAACATCAAATCGAAAGACTCTGGAAGGGCAGGGGTGCAGTTGAGTTGGACGAACTCTTCGTCTTCGCTCACCTACCTCTTCTAGAAAGTCCAGTCGCGACTCTGCGGAATTTCGACCAAGGCAACCGTTCGTGCCGCATTACCTTGCCAAGGTGTTCCAAGGTCGTGGTCCGCTCCGATCCCGTTTCCTATTCTGGTGAGATGATGTTAAGAGTTGGCGAGCAACTCAATAGTCAAGTTGCGCGGTTACGCCAGGTCGCTGATGGAGAGGAAATGCGATGGGAGTACCCCTTCGCGCCATTAGCGCAAGATTTCCATATCGACCTTAGCCCAGATGGTTCTCATGTTCCGTGGGACAGTGCCCTTCATGTGGTCAAAAGCAAGACTGCAGCGAAGGCGGGCGGGGTGAAGGTCATTGACTTCCCATGGAATGAAGTAGTTTTGGTCGGGGGGGAACTGAATGGGAAGTTTTCTGGATCTGGTCAAACCCAAATCCGGTTGATTGCTTTAAACCAAGAGCGGATGGCATGTTTGGACCCAGTCACCCTAAGCATTAATGGCGAGGGCATCTTCGAGGCGGCCTTTTTAGCTCCAAAGAAGGGCGTCGGTGAAATTCATCATTTGTGGTGCCAAGTCCTGAAGGGCCCTCGATTCAGGCCTGCGTTTTCGCTGGAGGAGTACTTCATCGAAAACATTCAAATGACTCCAGGGCAGCGTTTGGAATTGGGTGCGCTGCAGGCGGCTCTACAAAAGGCTAGAGCGCTTCAACAACTCGAACCGCATCAGCGGCAAATTCCAGGCAACCCATGCGGTCGCGCCCTTCCCGTGTAGCTATCGCTTGCAAGCCAATCTCCCAGGTTGCTTGCCCTATCAAACGACCTTCCAAGCTGGGGCCAAAGATTTTCAAGTCGTTCTCCGGCTGCTAAGTGCGGTTACCGCAACCTACAAAGCCTCTCTTTTTGATGACACCTCGTTAAGCTTCACTTTGATCGATGAGGCTGGCCATGAGATCCATGGCAAGGAGTCTGTGGTGTTCGAAGACAACGGCGACCTCGCTGAATACCGTCGAGTTTCCTTTGGCGGGGTTCCGCCAGGAATGCACACTTTTATGGCCCGAGCGTATGGCAAAGGAACCTTGTTGGAGATCCCTTTGGTCCAGATCGAAGGCAAATTCTGCAAGCCTGAAGCACTTCAGCAGCTGGTCTTAGAGCAACCGGGGATGATCACAGTCAAGCTGGTCACGGATCAGGGTAAAGCGATTGATTTTCACGATATGCCTCGGCCTAAAGTGGCGCTGGTCGAGCTCACCGACGACGGCTTCCGCCGGTCGGACCAATACTCCACCAAAGAGCCGGATCTACGCATTCATCAATCCCTGCTTCAAGAAGGAAATTTGCTTTCCCTCAACGGCTACCTGCCGGTCGACCTCGGTGGCTTGCGACAAGGGGATGAGATCCGCTTGCAGAAGTGCCCCGTGCTTCACATTCGGGTTCAGCCACCCACCGATCAGCCCGAGCAATTTCTCTTTCTTCTCGATCTAGAAGCGGCGCCGCTGGCAGACGGCAAAACTTCGCCAGTAGGTCTTGGGGAGACCGTTGCCACGTCTCATTGGTCCTATGAATTCAGCTGCCCCGGGTAGGGGGATTATCAGCTCCACTGGTACTTTTTCTTGGATCCCAGTGGCACCCCCGGGCAGCGAATCCTCCACCATAAGGGGAGAACCGTGCATTTGGACCCCGCCAAGGTCGACGGGGAGATCGCAGTCGAGGTGCCGCCCGAGTTTGTGGCCGAAGCCATTCAACTGGCGGATCACTGATTCGCCCTAAAAAGTAATGCCAACGCCCCAATAAAGGCCGTCGAAATCAATGTCGGCATCGACTGAGGAATCATCCAACTCGCCAGTGAAGTCAAAGCTCATCGCGCGGTAACCAATCAGCACCTCGACCCATTCGTTGTCCATCGGCGACCAGCCAATCTGCGCGTCGATGTCCAAAAAGGTGCCATCGATGTCGTCGACGTCGGCGCTCATGCCGCTGACTTCAGCACCGATGCGGAAACCCTGGGGCAGCAGTAAATCGCTGCGCACGCCAATCATTGGAATCGGAATTTCTTCATCAGTGGCGATGGCGTAGCTCTGAGTGATGCCGCCTTGGGTGGCAGCCACCGAGAAGTCGTTGAAGGTGAACATGTCCACGCCGAGCAAAATGCCGACACGGAACAGACCGGTGTTCAACATGTCGAAGCCGATCATCATCTTGGTGACTTCAAAATCCAAGTTGGTGCGAGTGTTGGAGCTGCCGGTGAAGGAACTACCGGTGCCCAAGTCAAAATCGCCTTCAAAGGTGCCGCCGTGTGTGGACTGGTGGTCAAACATCGACAGCGAAACTTCCATCGGCGCAAAGCCAACGCGGGCTCCGGCAAGGAAAGTCGTGTCGGATTTCTCGCGAATGCTCAGGGCGCCGTCGATGTCAATCGCGCCCGAACTCACCGACAGATCATGAACCGAACCGCTGGCGCCAAGGTTGTAAAGCGAGCCGTAACCGTTCGCGTGCAAATCACTCCAAGCAGAGTCACCAGGAATGGCACAAGATGCGGCAAAAGGAAGGGCGAGCAGGGCGAATTTTTTCATGGGTGGTTGTGAACGAGTCCACTCCAGCTTACAGCCCACCGCCCTCAATCGTTGGCAGCAATCTTCCAGCATTGCCAGCTAGTCGCGGAGCAGTTTTCTGACGGATCGCTAGCTGCCAAGCAGGCCAATCGGCTTCCACAACCGATCCCGTCGCACCGCCTCAGCCACGAGTTTGGGGATTTGCTGCTCCCACAATGGTCCGCGATAACCCCAATCGCAACGATTCTCGCGCCAGCGACCACCATAAACGCGCAAAGCCCGCATCCGCTCGCTCGCACGGACTTGATTCGGCAACCCCGCATGCAACGCCGCCAGATCCCGACGCGCTCGCGAGGGGGGGATTTCATGGCCGAGGAACCAATTGCGATCATGGTCGATCACCGCGATTTCAATTTCATCCGCATTGCGATAGCGAACCAAAATATTGCTCGGTTTGAAGTCGCGATAAGCCACGCCGAGTAAATGCATCCGTCGCGCATAACGAGCCAACCTGTCCAGCAAAGCCGCTCGGGCGTCGCCGCTGGTTTCGGCAATGACGTGTTGCAGGGCGTCGAAACCGGCCAAGTCTTCCAGCAACAACCACGAACCTTGTTTGGGTTTCGACCACGCCGCATAACCCACTGCGGCCCGCAGCCCGCGGCGATTGAGCGCCTCGCAGGCATGCAAACTGCCAATTGCCTTGCTCATTCCCATCGCGTTGCGCGGATCGACCTTTTTATGCGGCGGGAAGTGCTTGAGGATCAAATCGCGATCAGGAATGCGACTGACCACGCCTCGCTTATGCGCCTTTAAGGGCTGATTGGTGGCGGCAGCAGCAATCATGGCATCGGCTTCGGCGCGCAGTGGCTCCACCCGCCAAAGTTGCGGATGAAGCGCGCCGCCCTGACGTCGGTCGTGGCGGGCGGACTCACGGTCCCATTGGCGGTGTTGCTTGCGCAACATGCGGTAAGCCATTCGCCAGGAATCACGCGCCAGTATTTCCTCGCCGACGGTTTCCACCCACAGTTGAGCTGGCACCGGCTCCAAGTGGGCCAACAATTCCGCCCACAACTGGACGGCGGAATGGTTGCTTTGAGCAGAGTTTTGAGTCAAGTTCGCCACCGCCGCAGCGACCTCCGTTCGCAACGGAGCATTGGCCAAAAATTCTTCCCGCGCCCATGTCGGCATCAACAGGCCGACCGGCAAATCCGGGCGATGGCGCTGCGATTGCTGTGGGGGGAGAATGGAGTGGCTCACCCCAATAGACTAAGGGAGCTGGAGTGTGAACTCCCTCCCGCTGTGCAAAGTCATGTTGCCTCAATTTCAAGACCGCCAAATCCTGCCGCTGGTCACGAGCATCGCCCATGCCGTGAAGCAGCAAGGAGGCCGCGCTTTTTTGGTTGGCGGAGCAGTGCGCGATGGTTTGCTTGGATTGCCAGCCAAAGACGCAGACCTCGAGGTTTATGGCATTCAGGCAGATGCTTTGGAGAAGTTGATTCAGCCCTTCGGCGCCGTGCACCTGGTCGGCAAACAATTCGCCATCTTGCACCTCAGCACCGAGGCTGGCCCGATCGAAATATCGCTGCCACGTACCGAATCGAAAACCGGTCCAGGACACAAGGGTTTCCAAGTCAAGGCCGACCCGAATCTTTCCTACCAAGAAGCCTCTCGTCGCCGTGACTTTACCGTCAATGCGATGCTGCAGGACCCACTCAACGGCGAATTGATTGATCCGTGGTGCGGTCAACAAGACGTTGAACGTGGAGTGCTTCGCCATGTGTCCGATGCTTTTGCCGAAGACCCGTTGCGCGCCCTCCGAGCCGCCCGCTTTGTCGCTCGGTTCGGTTGGTCGATTGATCCAGCAACCTCGGAACTGTGTCGTTCGCTCGATTTGAACGAACTGCCCATTGAACGATTGGAGCAAGAATGGCGGGGCATTTTGCTTGCTAGCGATCGCCCTGGTCGCGGCCTATTGGCTTTGGAAGAAGTCGGCGCGCTTGAGCTGTTCCCTGAGCTCCGTGCTTTGCGCGGCGTGCCGCAAGATCCGATTTGGCATCCCGAAGGCGACGTCATGAATCACACCGCATTGTGCTTGGACGCGGCGGTCGCAGTGCGGGATCGAATGGAAGACCCGTGGGTGGAAATGCTTGCGGTGATGGCCCACGACTTCGGCAAAGCGTTCACCACTGTTTTTGAACGGGCGCGATGGCGTAGTCCGGCGCACGATATTTTGGCGGTGCCTGTGGTCGAGAAATTCGTCGGCCGGATGACCAAGCAGCTGGGTGTTGCCGAGCAAGTGGCGGCTTTGGTGCGCGAACACTTGCGCCCCGGTCAGCTTTTTTATGCGCGTGAGAATGTCAGTTCGGCGGCAATTCGGCGCTTGGCGACCAGAGTTTCGATTCCGGCATTGATTCGTGTAGCTTGGGCCGATTCTGCAGGGCGTACGGAACAGGTGCCGGATCCATGGCCGCCAGCGGTGTGGTTACTGGAACGAGCGGCGCAACTTGGTGTGGAAGATCGAGCGCCCAAGCCACTCTTGCAGGGGCGGCACCTCGTCCAGTTGGGCCTCAAGCCCGGCCCCGATTTCGGAGAAATGTTGAGCGTCGCATTCGACGCGCAACTCGAAGACCAATTTGCCAGCGTCGAACAGGGCCTGGTTTGGCTGCGGGCCAATTTTGATCTGCCGGAATAAAACGGTCCGTCTGGCGCCCGCTCTGGATTACTCGCCTTGATCGAGCTTCGCGTCGGCCTCGGCGTCGGCCTCTGAATTCTGACTGTCCAAGCGTTTCTTCAAAATCCGCCCAGCCGCCCACGCCGAGACTGCGCGCGGCACCAGTCGATTGGAACGCACCATCAAGCGATTGCTGGCGCCGTGCACATAAGTCAGGCGCCGGCCGAGTTGACGCAGGGATTCCCGCACCACATCTTCAGGCATCGCCGCGCCACCGATCGCTGCTTTGTGGATGCCCGCCACTTGGTGGAATTCGGTCAAAGTATGGCCCGGGCAAACTGCCAAAACGTCGACGCCGTGTGGACCAAGCTCCACCATCAAAGCTTCGGCTAGGTGCAAATCAAAAGCTTTGGTCGCGCCGTAAACCGCCATCCACGGCGTGCATTGGAATGCTGCGGTGCTCGCCAGCTGAATCACTCCACCGCAGCCACGTTCGATCAGGTGGGGGGAGAAAGCATGCAGCAGCATTACCGGCAGCTCGCAATTCAGCCGCACCATGCGTGCCATCATCGCCGGGTCTTGTTCCAGAAACGGACCCGACGAGCCAAAACCAGCATTGCTCACGATCAAGCCGACGTCGCGCCGACCCACGCCCTCGCGAAGCAGCGATATTGCGTTGGCTTGCAATAAATCGACCGCCAAGACCGCGGTGCGAATGCCGTGCTGCTGCTCCAACTCACTCGCGAGTGTGCGCAAACGCTCTTCGCGGCGTGCGGCGACGATCAGGTTGAGGCCTCGTTCGGCTAATTGACGGGCGTAATGCTCACCCAAACCCGAGGACGCGCCGGTAATCAGCGCCCAGGGTCCATAGGTGTTGCGGAAAGCCATTTGCCCAAAATCCTAGCGCAACCGCCCTTTCCATGGCAAAAGAAAGGGTTTGGATCAGCGGGGATAAAAAAGAAACGGCGCAGTCCCCCAACCGCGCCGTCTCGCTCACCTGTAAAGGGAGACTTAAACCTGGGCCCATCCCCCCGGATGGGCGTCAGGTAGCTTTGAATACGCCACCGAGGTGGCATGATTGAATGAATTCCATGTGAAACTGCTGAAACATGGAAGTTTTAGCGAACGGGCAAAGCGATGTAATTGCTGAGCATGCCTTCGCTAGGCAAGGCTACCTGCAAATGCAGTGCCGACCCGGCCATGACCGGCGGAATCACCCCAGAAAAAGTCCAATCACTGCCGTTTACGGGCAAATTGCCAGGCACCAATTGCGGATTAGACAAATCCAGGTGCGAAATGCGCACCGAGCCAGGCCAAATGGAGTTCATCGCTGTGGCGCCATGCTGACGGCTGACGGCCAGGACGATGGGCTTGCCCCAGTAATCAGGGATGGCGGAAACGCGGACTTCGGTGGGGACGCCGACCCTAGCCTTGTATTCGCTGCGCAGCCAAAGAGTGGGCACTTGATCTACGTCAAAGGGGCGGTCAACCGGGGTGCCGTCAGCGATTCCGTCACTGAGGTCCCAAGCCACGTGTTGCATGCCCATGACCGGTCCGTAGCTCAGCACGGCTTGTTCATCGGTGTCGGCAACCAATATTTGGCCTCGGTCACTGATATGCACGCCTTTGGGCTTTTGCAAGAGGCCACCATGGGCAAGGGCGGTGATTGTTCCATTTTGAGCGACGTGCACCAGTTTGGGCTCGAATGGATTGATGTATTGGCGGAAGTTGGTGGCAATTAGGCTGCCGTCTGGAGCGAGGGCAAGGTCATTGGGCGAATGAAGAATCAGCGGGTCCTGGACGACAACGGTGCGCGAACCGCTGGGATCAACGGAAGTGATCGAGCCTGGAGTTGTGGTGTTGCCGAGTGAGGGGGGCGAGGCCAGCAATACATTGCCATCAAAATCCAGGTCCACACCCATGGCAATTTCTTCAGCGGGGCTAGGTGAGTACCAGTCGACGTCACCGTTGCCATTGATGCGTGCGAGGCCGCCGTAGCCATCTGCGACCACTAGGTCGCCGTTGGAGTCGCGGACCATTGCAAAATTGTCTTTCAGAGGTGTGTTATTGAGGTGAGTGACCACACCGCCGGCCGGGTCAAGGCGGAAGATGGCATTGTCTGGGTGCCATTGCCCTTGCCAGCTCGAAACTAGAACTGCGCCGTCACGGTCAAGTTGTATGCCACCCAGCAAATCCAGCGGCGAGCCGAACATCACAGTGTCCACAGCGCCATTGCTGCGGATGATGCGGACGGCGTTGCTGCCCGAATGTTGGGCAGTATCCGCGATCAGGATGTCACCGGGTTGAAGATTGAGTGGCAGGCTCTGGCCGAACGCATTGGAGGCGCCGACTAGGCCCAGCAGGAGTGCTAGGTTTCGAATTTGGAACATACGGACCGATTGATTGAGGAATCTGGGGGTCGCGGAGATAAATGCAAGCGCCGTGCCGCTCTCAAGGAACGGCACGGCGGGCAGGTGCGGGAGAAGGTAAAGCTATTTCACTCGTTTCAGCGCCGCATCCAAGTCGAGCAGGATGTCGTCGACCTCTTCGATGCCGATGGCCAGGCGCACACCGCCAGGGCCGATGTTGGCGACCTTTTGCACTTCCTTCGGCAGCACCGAATGGGTCATGCCGCCGGGGCGTTCAATCAAGGTTCGAATTTGGCCCAAAGACACCGCCAGGGTGATGGTGTAAGCCTTTTCGGCGATCCAATCGACCAGGGCGTCAGCGCGATCGGCGGCCAACTTTTTACCGCCTTTCAATTCGAAGTACATCAAAGTGCCCGGAGCGAAGTTGCCGTT
>CAZMDZ010000161.1:0-8587 GCA_964565175.1 uncultured Planctomycetales bacterium | reverse complement strand
AAAATCCAACCACCTCCTGCCCAATCCGTTCGTATGACCTCCAAGTTTCACCCGCCCCCGCTGCCGCCGGATTCGGAAATGGAGATTCAACTGCCAAGCGGCCAGGTCCAAACCCTGGGGCAGATTCTTGAGGCCGGTTTAAGTCAGGATGACCCTCCACGCCCATCGGATGATTCCACTGCCCAAGCTGGCAACACCGATCCAGCCGCCACCGCCGACGACTCCCAAGCTCTCGACCCGATCGAGGTAGTTTCGAAGCCGCCGTTGCCCTGCTGCGATCAGTCCCGGAAGGCCATCCGGAATACGCCCGCAGCCAGCGTTTCCTGGGTTGGGATCTCTACACCGTCGAACTCAATCAACCGCGCGTCGGCTTGCATTTTGTCCAGCAGTCCATCCGTGAAAATCCAACCTCCGGCAATGCTTGGCAAGACGGCTACCGCACCTTGGGGTTCACGGTCTTGCCCGATGGGATTGCCAATCTGCTCCATTGATTGGGGGCGCCGCCAGCCAGCGATCGACTCGCTCAAGCGTCTACCCTAAGCCAAGCCCGCCACTTCCATGCCGCGCTCAAACTTGGATTGGGTCGATGATTCCCAATCTAAAGATTCCATCAACCGTGCCAGGACCGAACGCAATTGCTCCTCGGTGCCTTCTTTGACTTCGAGTTCAGCGACGAATTCTTCTTCCTTGGCGGCGGGGCCAGACCAGCGGATTTGATCGCAGCAGACTTCCAATTTGAGGCCAGTCGAAAAGACCGCTTCACGCACGCTGCGGCTTTGTTCGAGCGAAAACAACAGCTGAAGATCTGCCCGTTGCACGATCTCTTTCACCCGCCCGCCCAGAACTTCAACCGGCAAGCCGTCTTCGAGCGAGCCGCTGATTTCTTCCTCGATTTCCTCGCGCACCGAGATTCCCTCGACCGGCTTGCGCAAGCCTTTCAGCGTGATCACCGAGCGGGCGGTGTAGTTGCGCCAGCGCAGCGCCCACCCGGCACGGAGTAGATGGAGGTCGGCGGTATCGAGGTAGTGGTCAGCGAACTGCTGCTCCTCTGAATCCGAAACATAAGCACCCAATGCCTCCAGCGCTGCCGGCAGCTGCGTCAGCTGCGACCAGTCCGGCGCCAAGAGTTTGGCTTCGATCTCGAATCCTTCGGCGGAGGTCATGGCCAATAATTTACCGCCGCGCAGAACCAACTGTGCGGCGGTAATGATCGGAATCCCTGGTGAGCTTAGCTTTTATCATCCAGAGATATCGTCGGCGTCCATTTGGGCATTTCGCGCTTCATGAATTCATCAAAAAGTGGGACGGTGAAGGCCGTGTCACCAAATGACGGGCTCCAGATCATTCCCTTTCTAATCAAGCCGCTTCTAAGAGGGCTCAGGCTCTCAACCTTTCGATTCATTAGTTTGGCTATTTCGCCAGAGCGGTGGGGGCCGCCACCTAATTCTGCCATTCCTCGCAAATAATCCTGCTCTCTAGGGGTTAGTCGATCGAAGCGAACTCGGAAAAAGTTTTTATCCAAGGCTTCGGTCGCCTCGACTACGGCGCGCTTTACATCACCCTCGTTAATGGGAGATGACCCAGCCACTCTCCACGCATGTTTTCCCCACTCTTGAAGGAAGTAGGGATATCCCCTGGTTCCATCCACAATCGTGGCCAACGCTGGCTCAGTGATTTCGGCTCCTTCCTCTACCACTGGAGTTGCAATTGCCGCACGTGCAGAGACCGAGTCCAATGGGCCAACTGCCGGGAAATCGAATAATCGTTCCGCATAGGATTTGGCGTCACCCGCTAAGCCAGCAATTTGCGGTAAGCCAGCACCGAATAGAACGACGGGAAGGCCCTCTTGCGAAACTTGATGGAAGGAGACAATAAGCGCTCGGAGGTCAGTTTTTGTGAGGTACTGAACTTCATCCACCAAGATGACGACGCTTGACTCGGCAGCTTGAGCTGCTTCCCCGACCGAAACAAGAAGTTCCGGCAGGTCAATTTCCTGGGTTCCACTATCTGCAGCATATGGATCGGAAACTTCAACGCCGATTTCACCAATCTTGACGCTAAATGCGCTGGCCAATCCCTGAAGAGCTCCAAGTGCACGGCTCGCCAAGTCCTTGGCTTTTTCAACTCGGTTTAGGCGAATCAGGGTCGTCTTAAGGGAAGGAGCTAGGTACTCAACGAGTTGTTGGCCCTCCGGTGCTTCGAGCTTGATGATGTGATATCCGATCCCTTTTGCCAGTCTTGCGATGTGGTTTAGTAGTACGGTTTTGCCCACACCTCGTAGACCTAGCAACATTTGGCTTTTTTCTGGGCGTCCGGCCCGGATTCTGTGTAGTGCAATCTCGGCGGCCTCCACAATTTCGTCTCGGCCAACCAATGCTGGCGGGGGCGTTCCCGCTCCAGGGGCAAAGGGGTTTGTTCTTGGATCCATCGCGCTGCTCTTTCTTAAATGTAGGGAGTTTATTTGAGTTTACCAACCTATCGTCACGCTCGCGGCTGAATTATAGGATTCTTATGGCAAATTACCAACCTATGCGCGGTTGTATCCTTGGCAAAGGAAAAGCCGGCGTGGAAGATTTAGTCCACGCCGGCTTCGTGCAGGCACGAGGCTTGAGCGACGGAGTGCGTCGCTATTCCTTCGAGGTCAGCGCTGCTTTGAGGTAGTCGCGGTTCATCAGGCCGATGAAGTCGGTGGACACCTCGACGGGGCAGGTCGCCTCGCATTCGTAGTGATTGGAGCAGGCTCCGAAGCCCTCGGAATCCATTTGCTCGACCATTGCCAGGGCGCGTTTTTTGCGCTCGGGCTGGCCTTGCGGCAGGTTGGCGAGGTGGCCGATCTTGGCCGACACAAACAACATTGCCGAACCGTTGGGGCAGCTGGCTACGCAGGCACCGCAACCCAGGCAGACCGAACCGTCCATGGCGGTGTCGCATTCTTCCTTGGGAATCAGATTGGCGTGGGCGTCGGGGGCCGCGCCAGCATTGATCGAGGTGTAACCGCCAGCTTGCATGATGCGATCGAGCGCGGTGCGATCGACGATCAAGTCGCGGATCACCGGGAACGCGCGCGAACGCCATGGCTCGATGTAAATCGTGTCGCCATGCTTGAAGCGCCGCATGTGCAGTTGGCAAGTAGTGGTCGCATCGTCGGGGCCGTGAGCGATGCCGTTGATCATCAGCGAGCACATGCCGCAGATGCCTTCGCGGCAGTCATGGTCGAACGCAATTGGCTCCTTGCCGTCGTTGATCAAATCTTCGTTGACCTTGTCCATCATCTCCAAAAACGACATGTCGTCGGAGATATCGGTGGCCTTGATTTGCTCCATGCGGCCGGAGTCATTCGGGCCTTTCTGAAGCCAGACGTGTAGGTTGAGGTCCATCTTATTAATCTCCTACTTGTAGCTCCGAGTGGTTGGGGTGACGTTTTCGAAGATCAGATCTTCCTTATGCAAGCCCGGCGTTTCGCCGACTCCTTTGAATTCCCACACGCCGACGAACTGGAAGTTCTCGTCATCGCGCTTCGCTTCCCCTTCTTCGGTCTGCGACTCTTCACGGAAGTGACCGCCGCAAGATTCGTTGCGCATCATCGCGTCGTGGCACATGACCTCGGCGAAGTCGAAGAAGTCCGCAACTCTGCAAGCCTTGTCCAGCTCGGGGTTGCAACCCGTCGCTGAGCCCGGCACGCGCACGTTGCTCCAAAATTCATCGCGCAGTTTCGGGATTTCGACCAGAGCTTGTTTCAAGCCCTCCTCGGTGCGACCCATGCCGCAGTTATCCCACATGATCTTGCCAAGAGCTTTGTGGAAGCTTTCGACTGACCGCGTTCCACTAACACTCATCAACTTGTCGAGACGGCCTTTGACCTCCTTCTCGACTTCGTCAAACGCAGGATCGCTGGTCGTTACCTTCTTGTCGGCATCCATCGACGCATGCTGCGCCAGGTAGTTGCCAATGGTGTAGGGCGCAACAAAGTAACCATCAGCCAAACCCTGCATCAGCGCCGAAGCACCGAGGCGGTTGGCACCGTGGTCCGAGAAGTTGCATTCACCGAGCGCGAACAACCCAGGAACAGTTGTTTGCAGCTCGTAGTCGACCCACAATCCGCCCATGGTGTAGTGCACGGCGGGGTAAATCCGCATCGGCATCTTGTATGGGTTTTCGTCGGTGATCTTCTCGTACATGTGGAAGAGGTTGCCGTAACGAGCACGGACGACGTCTTCGCCAAGGCGTTGAATGGCGTCGGCGAAGTCGAGGTACACGGCCAGTCCGGTGGAACCGACTCCATAGCCTTCATCGCAGCGCTCCTTGGCGGCTCGCGATGCAACGTCACGTGGCACCAAGTTGCCGAAGCTCGGGTAGCGACGCTCCAGGTAGTAGTCGCGCTCGTCTTCGGGGATGTCGTTGGGTGCGCGCTTGTCACCCTTCTTCTTCGGCACCCAAACGCGGCCATCATTTCGCAGCGACTCGGACATCAGGGTCAATTTCGACTGATGGTCGGAGCTAACCGGGATGCAAGTTGGGTGAATCTGCGTGAAGCACGGGTTGGCGAAGCCAGCGCCTCGCTTGTATGCCTTCAACGCAGCCGTCACGTTGGAGCCCATCGCGTTGGTCGACAGGTAGAAAACGTTGCCGTAACCACCGGTGCACAACATCACCGCGTCAGCGGCATGGCGCTTGATTTCACCCGTCACCAAATCACGCGTGATGATGCCGCGCGCATGGCCATCGACCATGACAACGTCGAGCATCTCGGTGCGGGTGTGCATGGTCACCGACTTTTTGGCAACCTGCCGCGACAGCGACTGGTAGGCGCCAATCAGCAGCTGCTGACCGGTCTGACCGCGCGCGTAAAAGGTGCGGCTGACCTGAGCTCCACCAAACGAGCGGTTGTCCAACAAACCCCCGTATTCCCGCGCAAATGGCACGCCTTGGGCAACACACTGGTCAATGATGTTGTTCGCCACCTCGGCCAAACGGTAAACGTTGGCTTCGCGTGCGCGGTAGTCGCCACCCTTGATGGTGTCGTAGAACAGACGGTAAATCGAGTCACCGTCGTTCGGGTAATTCTTGGCCGCGTTGATGCCGCCTTGTGCTGCAATCGAGTGAGCACGACGCGCACTGTCCTGGAAGCAGAAGCAGTCAACGTTGTAGCCCATTTCACCCCGCGAAGCAGCCGCCGCACCACCCGCCAGGCCAGAGCCGACGACGATGACGCGGAATTTACGCTTGTTGGCCGGGTTCACCAGCTTCATGTTGAAGCGGTGCTCGGTCCACTTATCTTGCAGTGGACCTTCGGGGACTTTTGATTCAAGTTTCATCTTTGCTTCCTCCGTTATTCAACCAGGCCCATCAGGATGGTAAGAGGCATGATCACGTTGCCGAGGGCGACGATCAGGCCGACACCGATGCCGAACTTTTTGACAGTGTCTTTGTTGTGCTTGTTGCGGAAGCCGAAAGTCGCCAGCAACGAAGCGGCACCGTGAGACAAGTGCACCGCCAAGATCAGGTTGGCGATGATGTAGGTCAGCGCGGTCGGCACGTTCTGGAAACCGCCGATGACCATGGCGTAGACGTTGGGAACTTCAGTGCCGTCGGCTAGCGCGTAATAGGGCAGGTCTTTGGCGTAGCTGCCCGCGATGTCAATCGAGCCAGTGGTGAAGTGCAGCACGTGGTAGATCACGAACAAGGCAACGATGACGCCGCTGACCATCATGGTCTTGGCGGCATAAGTCGTGACCAGGTCTTCCTTCTTGGCGGCGTACGGCACCGGGCGTGCAGCACGGCTGGCGGCCGAAACCTTCAGCGCGGCCCAGATGTGCAAGAGGAAGATCAGCAGCAAGCCGCCACGAATCAGCCACAGTGCACCGCCCAAGCTTTGCAGGAAGTGGGCGTATTGATTGAGTTTCTCGGGCCCGGCGAACACCTGAAGGTTGCCCACCATATGCCCGAGAACGAAGAGAATGAGCATGACACCGGTGACGGCCATGACAGCCTTGGCACCGATCGTGCTCCGTAGGGTTCTCGCTAGGTTCATTCCTGGAAGCCTGAGTACAGGCCTGGGGGATGCGGGGTCGGCCTCCCGCAAAAGGCTGCAAATGATAGCAGGAAGGCATCTAATCCAGGGGGGCCGAAAATCAAGTCTGGACGTGCCCAAAACCATTGACTTTTGGCGGTTTTCACCTAGATTCCTCGTCATGAAACTGCACCCCACCACCTTGATCCTGGCGGCTTTCGCTGGGCTTGTGGCCCTTGGCTGTGGCGCCGAGGAGCCCACTGCCAACACCGAGGTCAACACCCCGGAAGAGAACACCCCATCCGAGGTCAACACTCCGGAGGAAAACACTCCGTCCGAGGTCAGCACTCCAGAGGAGAACACTCCGTCCGAGACCACCACTCCTGCTCCGGATTCGGGCGCCGAAGCGGCCAAGGTGGACATGGAAGGTGCCGCCAAGGCCTTCGCCGTCTGCGCTACTTGCCATGGCGAATCTGGTTTGGGCGACGGCGCCGCCGCTGCCAGCTTCCCGGTCAAGCCGCGTTCGTTCAATGACACGGAATGGCAGGCCAAAGTGACCGATGAGCACCTGGCGAAGGTCATCCTTGAAGGCGGTGCCGCCGTGAACTTGAGCCCGCTCATGATTCCAAGCCCTCAACTTGCTGATCAGCCAGAGGTTGTTGCTGGTTTGGTCAAGATGATTCGCGATATGGGCAAGTAGTCCACCAACCGCGGGCCTAAGCGCTCGCCGAAACGGCTTTGTTGAAGTCGGCGTCGGGGATCGGGCATGATTGTCGTTATTGACAGCACTCTTCGTTGTGCTGTCCCAAACAGCAATCTCCCGATCCCCTTTTGCATCGACTGGAAATGCGCCGATTAATCGTATGTTGTGATGGAACTTGGAATACCCAAGACCAAGAGCACGACGGCATCCCCGTGCCGACCAACGTGGTTCGTTTGTTTCACGCCGTGCAAGATTGGCAACGGCATAAGGTCAAGCAGCTGAAGTATTACCACCCTGGAGTGGGCACCGAGGGCGGCAAGCTGCAGAAAATGCTGGGCGGTGGATTGGGTCTGGGGCTGAATCAGAATATTCAGAGTGCGTATTACTGGCTGGCCCGGAACTCTAAGCCGGGCGATCAGATCTACCTGTTTGGTTTCAGTCGCGGCGCTTACACCGTGCGCAGTTTGGGCGGCGACGAATCCGACGGCTGCAATGGCGTCGGCATTCATTTTGTGGGAGTTTGGGATACGGTGGGGGCGGTTGGCATTCCCGACGATGCGGCGTTGTTGAATTTGCTCGATGACGAGGCTGGCGGTTTTCACGATACTCGGTTGTCGGATTCCGTCGCCCATGCCCGTCATGCGTTGGCGCTGGATGAATATCGGGCCAGTTTTAGCCCGACGTTGTGGACCGACGTGGATCAGCGTGAATCGGTCAAGCAGGCTTGGTTCCCCGGCGCCCACAGCGACGTCGGTGGCGGCTATGTGCAGAAGGGGCTGTCGGATAGTGCGTTGAAATGGATGATGGACGAGGCTGCTACACAAGGCCTGAAGCTAGATCCGCAGATGGTTGCCCAGGTGGCGCCTGATTTCCACGACGTGGTGCATGATTCCGCAACCGGGTTGTTCGCCAAGTTGCCCACTCAGCCGCGCAACATTCCAAACTTCCCCGCGCCGAAGGACAACGCGGACCCCGCCGCTGGAAATGACGATCCTTCCGAGTTGTTGCATGACTCGGCGGTTCAGCGCCACCAAAATCCGCCCATTGCTCAGGCGATCTATCACCCGACTATTCGATTGAAGGTCGGCGAAAAAACCAAGGTTGATGTTTACGCTATCGAGCCTTGGAACCGCACCGGCATCTACTTGGAGCAGGGTGCGCGCTACAAATTCAGCGCGCGCGGCCAGTGGATGGATAAAAGCATTCGAAGCGATGCCGATGGCAAAACCGAAGAGGGCATGCACATCGGTGAAATGGTGCGGTCGATTGGCACCGCCATGGGAATGATGGAGACCCTGTTTAAAAAGGCCACCGGCAATGATGATGCGGATTTCATCCTGTCACGCCGGGAAGAAGGGATGCCATGGTTCTCATTGGTTGGTGCCGTCGCCAACGCGGGCAATCCGGAAGAAGACGGCACCCCGGGCCGTCACCAGGTTTTTGAGATCGGCACCGACCGCGGTTCGGTGCGGTTGACGGTCGAGCGAATTCCCTGAGGAGGTATTTCGTTGTTTCGGTAGAGGGGGAAGTCCCCCTTTCGTGACGGCTAGTCCAGCCAAGGCAATGGCGTATTTCTGAATACCGAGCTGTTCAAAGCAGCGGCTATCACACCCATAATCGACACTCCGGCGATGATCCCTGCAGCGATGGGGATAATGTAGGTTTCAGACGATTTCTTGTTCGCCTTAGTCCAGAAGTATGCAGCAACGGCTCCGATCAGCATCGAAAGGGGATACTGGAAGGGCAAAATCAAGCCCAGTCCGATTCCAGTGGCAGACGGTAGGAAAGGCTTTAGATTCTTCTGGCCGGTTTTGTCAGCGGCGTATTCCATCAGCACCATCACCGCACCCAAGCTCAGGCCGAGGAAAATCATG
>CAZMDZ010000160.1:0-8611 GCA_964565175.1 uncultured Planctomycetales bacterium | reverse complement strand
TGAAACATCTTCAGGTAAGAACGATGTTCTTTATGACGATTTAAAGAATCCCACAGGGATAAAGGGAAACATTAAGTGTGTGAAAAATAAAATAACAGTACCCTTCCAATCCTGTGAATTCCAACTTCTATACAACGAGGGTCTGGGGCGTAAATACGGTCTAACTAAGTATGCTCACAAACAAGGGCAGGTTAAATCTCCCTCAAGTGGGTGGTACTCTTTAGATGGCGAGAGTAAATCACGTGCATCCGCGATGGATGATATTCTCGTAGATAAAGTAGAGAGTGGGGAACTGAAATGAACTTAAAACCAAATTTAAAAAAAATAATCGTAGAACGTAGAAGAGCATCTGAGGTATCTGATGGAGGTATTATTATGCCAAACGCAGAGAAAGAGGAGCTTAACGAGGGTGTTATCGTAGCAGTTGCTGAAGCAGATGCTCTTTTCAAGGTAGGTACTTATGTGATATTTAATGCTTTTTCGGGAGCTGAAGTAATGGACGAAGGTAACTCATATACTGTAATCTCGGAAGAAGATATTATTGTTTATAGGACAGACACATGAAAGTTTACAAACTAAATAAATTTGCCGACTCTCGGGGGTGGAGTTTAAATGATGTTTACGGAATGGCGCCCTTTCAATTAGGCACAGTTATGGGTTGTAACGGACATTGTAAAACCTGTAACAGCACTCAAGTGAACTATTCCATTCTATATCCCGGAGTAGTTAAAGCATGGCACCGCCACAAGTGCCAAGATGATTACTTCTGTGTAATTAAGGGAATGGCTCAGATTGGTGTATATAACGAAAAGACTGGAGAAGCAACTAAGATTTTCGCTGGGGAGCACAATCCATGTGTAGTACGTATTGAAGCTGGGGAATGGCACGGATTAACTCCTGTCGGAAATGAATCATGTGGACTATTATATTATGTGACCTGTAAATACAACCCATCAAACCCTGATGAGGAGAGAGCGGATTTCGATGCTTTCGTAGGGGCTGAATGGTGGTCACCAGAGTTCAAATGACATTACTTGCTTGGGTTATTGCTATAGGATTTTTTGGGGCAATAGGGCTTTCTATACTTGCTACAGGGGCGTCGCTAGTCAATTCATTCGCATTGGCTTTTAATTGGGGCTCACATGAAGAACCGCCCAAGGAAGTTAAGAGACCTAAAAAAGACAGCCTTAAAACCCCCTCTAAAAAAGTTCAGGAAATTTCTAATTTTTCAGAAGAGTACAAACTTCCTGAAATTTCCTGGAACGACTAAGCCTAAAGTCCTAAATACAGCAGGAGTTATACTATGAACTTATTTCATTACTGGACAGAACAATTAAACGAAAAGAAACACTCGGGACACCATAAGAAGGACAAAGAGGGTAAAAAAGCCGACTTTGACCCAAGGAAAACTAAAATTCCTCAATTCCCGGATATTAAGACCGCATTAGGTAAAGCTGATTACGGTCAAATTTTTACCACCCCACAAGCTAATGATATTTATGTTATTACTAAGGGCACTTGGGGTGATAAATCCAAGAACAAAGTGGTAAAAAGCTTTCCACCTGGCACTCCATACGAGGAAATCAAAGGATTTTCAAAGAGAACTAAGACTAAGCACGGTAGCAAAAGAGTTAAGAAGGGTGAGAAAGGAAGGGAAGAATCTGGGTTTGCTACAAAGTCTCATAAGGATAAGGCTAAAAACTTTAAGCCTGTGAACTAATGGTTAGAAATTATATACCTAAAAAATCGTTCTTTGAACCCAATCGGATTCATAAGATTGCCAAGGACATTCTTAAAGATTGTGGTACTGACAGAGACCGAGCACTTGAAACTTTTGAGTTTTTTAAGAATATGGTAGTTGATAACCCCGATGATGACAAAGCGAAAACTGAACTTATTCACGCTTTGAACTTATCAATGGATGCGAATGATAAAATCGTAAAGATTTTGGAATTGATGATTAAAATGACACAATCAGAAATGAAATCAGCGCCTTCAAAACCAGAAAATCTATCTTTTGAGGACCTAAGACGCCCTAAATGAAAAATTACATAGTATACAATGCTCAGTTAGATAAATTCATTAAAATTAAAAAGCTATCTGAGGAAGAATTAGTTGCATCCATTGAATCGTTTGCAGCTTTTTTATCTAAACCTAATATAGGTATTTCAAACTATATTAAAAAATTAGTAGAAGAGTACATACCAAATGCTAAATCTTACGATTTAGATGAGTGTTTAGAATCCTTATTCGAGTGTATTATAGAGGTGTACCCTCCTCTCCAGATAGAGTATGTATGTAAGGCTATTAATGAGGACTTAGACGGGGACTCTAAAGAGTTCTCTCCTGTAAAAACTTTATCTCAAATAAACAAAGTAAAGGCTTCTATCCTAAAGAGGTTGATAGGGCAAGATGAAGCTATAGAAAGCAGTCTTGACGCTATTAAATTAGTGTCTAGTGGTCTGGAGAAATTCATCTCTTTGTTTTTTATTGGTCCTACAGGGGTCGGCAAGACGGAATTGTCTAAACTACTCGCATCGGAGTATCTTGGAAGTGATAAAAAACTTTTAAAGATAAATTGTGGGGAGTACTCTAACTCACATGAATACGCTAAGTTGATAGGGTCCCCTCCAGGATACATAGGACACAACGAAAAGGGGCTACTTGCTCAGAAGGCTGCTGAATCCTCGGAATGGGTTATATGTTTTGATGAGATTGAAAAGGCGCACGACAAGCTTATTGACCTCCTCCTAAATTTATTAGATGAGGGGAAAATAATGGATAGTCATGGAGTGGAGCTAGATTTTTCTAAATCTTTATTTATTTTCACAAGTAATGTAGGTTTAAAGGGGACTGTAGGCAGAAAGCAGGTGGGGTTCGATGCGGTTCCTCTCAGCTATGAGGAAGCCAAGGAAGAGATTACAGAGCAGTTCGAAGAGAAGTTCAGCCCGGAGTTCAGAAACAGATTGGACAGTGTAATTTACTTTAACCAGCTATCCAAAAAGGATGTATTTTCAATTGCTAAGAACCAATTAAAGAAATTACCTATTAAATACTCCAAGAAGGTAACGGATTATGTTGTCGAAGGTGCTTATTGCCCACAATTTGGTGCTAGAAATATAAAAAGATTCATTAAGAATAATATTACAGTCCGAATTGCAGAGAAAATACTTGAAGGTAAGGAGAAAGGTCCCTACAAAATTGCATTTAAAGATGAAAATGTACTAACCCTTGAAGGGGCAGTTTAGTATATAAAGTAGGAGAATCCATGTCCGATAAATCACGCCCTTGTACTATAGGAGAACTTTCTGTAACTAAAGCCCTGGCTGGGCATGTTATAACCCTAGTTGCCATGCTTATATCCATTGGGTTTTCTTATGGGGCTTTAGATACTCGTGTGGAGAATCTGGAAAAGGATGTTGCTACCCTGAAAACCGACCTTATGCCTTTAATGCGTGATATGCAGAGTGACATAGGAGATGTAAAGGTTGATTTGGCGACCTTAAAGACCGACATGGCGTGGCTTAAGAAAGCCCCCGAAGAAAAAGAATAGCATTTTCTCTTCACTTTTACCTAGGCTTGCCTATTATAGTACAACGGGGGCGTTTCCCCATAACAACTAGGAACAAGATGAAGACAATTACTTTTAAATACGAAAATGCAAGCAATGACTCGGAGCCTAACGTGCTTCTAGTTGCTCGTAATCAGCACATGATTCGAGGCTTTAACACCAATTACGTGACCAAGGGACAAGCGACCCGAATTCAGAATGAGTGGAACAAAGTTAAGAACCAACGCTGGAGCAACGACACGAAAGTCCGTGTAGTCATGAAACGCGTCGGGAAACCGGCGAAAAAATCTTTCCGTACTTATCGTACAGAAAGTGTTAGTGAATTTACAAGTTAGGCTTGTAGGTTTATTATTCTCCTATAGAGGGTTTCTGAAAAGAAGCCCTCGTTTTTTATTTAATCGCTCTATAATATTAGTATGAAAGGAATTGTACTCGCTGGGGGTTTAGGAACTCGTCTTTCCCCTTTAACGAAAGCAACAAATAAGCATTTGCTTCCTGTATACGATAAGCCAATGATTTATCATCCAATAAGTACTTTGGTCAATGCAGGTATTACGGATATTATGATTGTTGCGGGAGGTCCTCATGCGGGGGACTTCATCAGGGTGCTTCGCAATGGCGAGGATTTTGGATTAAAGGGTTTAAATTATGCATACCAAGAAGGGGAAGGCGGAATCGCAATGGCACTCTCTATGGCTGAGTCTTTTGTGGGTGGGGATAAGTGCGTTGTTGTTCTTGGGGATAATATTATCGCTGATGATATTAGTAGTGCTGTCCATGATTTTGGATTGTTGGGAGGGGCTCAAATCTTCGTTAAAGAAGTTGAAGACCCTTGTCGGTTTGGGGTAATAGAATGGAACGATACACAAACCGTACCCGTGGGCATTATCGAGAAACCTAAAGTACCCCCTTCAAAGGATGCTGTTATTGGCTTATACATGTATGACAGCACTGTATTTGAACGTATTAAACGTCTAGCTCCTTCTGATAGGGGCGAACTGGAAGTTACCGACTTAAACAGGTCGTATTTAGAGGAGGGTCATTTGAAAGTTAAGCGGGTTCATGGTACCTGGATGGACTGTGGGACTTTTGATTCCTTGGCGGAAGCGAATGTGAGATTCTATGATGATAAAAAAGAGCAAGGTTAAACGGGTTGTAGTTACGGGAGGCTGGGGCTTTATTGGCGCTAGGTTTGTACTACAACTACTAAAGGAGACCCCTTATACTATAAGGGTTATAGACAGCGCGACATACGCGAGTGACCAGGATAGAGTTTACAAGGACCTTCCTACGGAGTACCAGGTTAGGGTGGAGAAAATAACAAAGGATATATGTGATGTTAAGCCCCACGACCTGGCGGGCGCGGAGTATGTTGTTAATTTCGCCGCAGAGAGCCATGTAGACAACTCTATTAAGGATGGAAGACCTTTTATCCGTAGTAACATAGAAGGAGTGTTTAACCTCTTAGAAGCCTCTAAAAAGGTTCCTGGGCTAAAGAAGTTTGTTCATATTTCAACAGATGAAGTGTATGGAGACATGGCGGATTTAAAGGGCAATCAAAGCGCAGATGAATCGTTCACCTTAAGGCCCAGCTCGTACTATTCTTCTACAAAAGCTTCTGCTGATTTAATAGTACAGTCTGCCCACAGAACATTTGATATTCCATACATTATTACGAGAAGCTGTAATAACTTTGGTCCTGGACAGCACGATGAGAAGTTCCTACCAACTATATTTAAATCTATTAAAGAGGGTACTCCCATTCCTGTGTATGGTGATGGTAGACAAATCAGAGAGTGGATTCACGTAGATGATAATGTGCGGGAGATTTTGCATTTGATGCGCTCTGAGAATATTATCAACGAAGTTATAAACATAGGGTCTGGAATACATTATCGCAACACGGAAGTTATTAAGCTTATTGGTAAGTACTTAGATAAAAAGCCCTTAATGGAATTTGTAGAAGACCGTTTAGGGCATGACCGAGTATACAAACTAGATTGTGCAAAGCTACACAAATTTACGGGAGATAGGATTTACACACCTTTAGAGGTATTTTTACGAGATGAAGCAAGGAAAGCAAACGATTCTACTAACGGGAGGTAGGGGTCTTCTGGGGAAGCATTTAGTACCCTTACTTAAAGATGCAGGGTATAAGGTAATTGCGCCCGCTTCCTACGAAATGGATATTACAAATACTAGTATAGTATTTCAAGCAATCAGCTGGAATAATCCGGATATTGTTGTTCACTGTGCCGCATATACAGACGTTCCTAAATGCGAAACCCCAGCAGGAGCAAGACAAGCTAATTTAGTTAATATACACGGGTCTAAAAATGTTATAGAAGGTTCTCATTATTTTGGAGCCAAGGTTGTGTATATTTCGACAGATTATGTGTATAATGGGACAGGAAATCACTATACGGGCGACAAAACTAAGCCTATAACCTATTATGGTATGACCAAACTTATAGGTGAGTCTTTCTGCTGTAAAGATGATTTGGCTTTAAGACTTTCTTTCAAAGCCAGAGGAACCTGGGGAGCGGATGCTTATACTTCGGTGCCTCACCCCATATTAACAAACGCTGACTGGGTGGATGTTATTGCCGAGAAGATTGTTACTGCTATAGAAAAAGATTTAAAGGGTATAAAAAATCTGGGTACTAAGACTAAATACCTTAAAGACCTAGCTTTAGAAGAGTACCAAGAAGTAGAGGAAGTACGTCCAGAGACATTAAATATTCCTTATTTTTATCCCCGTAATTCTTCAATGAAGCTAGATATATAAGAGATTAAACTATGTCACAAGCATTCTACCCTAATTACGATTCTTCAGCCGCTCCTGCGGTTTCTATTGAGCATTTACGGTCAATGGATACAGGAGAAACCATGTCCTACGCGGTTACAGCTGATGAAGGGGTCGCCGCCGCGGATTCATTTAGCGCTACCAATGTCCATTTTAGTTCCACTGCTTCCAGCTTGGGTGAACTTATCGCAGGAGTGGATAATAAAAATATCGTAATCTATGGAGTTACCCTTGCAACCAACGCAGAAACCCCCTTCGCGATAAATCTTTTTCCTGACGGGTATGATTTTGATTTGTTTACGGGGGTTTGTAATGTGGCGGGTCCTATGTTTATAGATTTTGCACAGCCTTTAGTACTTCCAAAGGGCGCCGCTTTAAATCTTTTATGTTATACCAAGAACGCTATTAATATTGTTAATATTAGGTACGGAATCCATAATGTAGCTGGAAAATAAGCAGTAAAAATCCTACCCTAGGACTATTATAGGGTATGGATAAGAATTTCATTATTGCTGATTATTACGCTGAAACCTACGATGAGAAAATCAAAGGTAAGGTTGCCATCCGACGAGATACCATTGTAGCTGCATACTCTATTGCAGGGTACTCTAAGCGAACATTAGTTATGACGGACGGAGGGCTTAAGTTTGCTGTCAAGGGCAAGCTAGAGAGTTTTAACTTTAGCGGAGAGAAGGTACTTACGGAAGCCTAATGCGTGTCCTAGTAACGGGAGGAGCTGGGTTTATAGGCTCCCATATCGTCGATGCTTACATAAAGAAGGATTGTGAGGTTATCGTTGTTGATAATCTTGCAACAGGGGATAGGAACAATCTAAACCCGCAAGCCACTTTTATTTATGGAGATGTTACTGACAAAGAAACTTTCAACCACCCTCTCTTAGCTCATCCCGTAGATGTTGTTAGTCATCAAGCTGCCCACTTAGATGCTGTAGCTTCTGTGAATAAGGCGGAGTTTGATGCCACTGCGAATATCTTAGGCACAATAAACGCTTTGGAATATGCCTCAAAGAAGGGTGCTAGTTTTATTTTAGCGTCTACTGCCTGTATTTATGGGGGGTGTGGTGAGTATCCTGCTACGGAAGATTGCGTACACCCTACTCTCCCTTACGGGCTCTCTAAGTTATGTGCTGAGAAATACGTAGAAATGTACTCGGATTTACACAATGTAAACTACAATATCCTGCGATACGGAAATGTATACGGGCAAAGAGACCCGAAGAGTGTAACAAACAAGTTTTTACATTGGGCGGAACAGGGCGAGAACTTGCTTATAGATGGTATGGGAACGCAGACGCGGGACTATATTAATGTCTTAGATGTCGCCAGAGCTAATGTAAACGCTTCTCAGGTGTTTAAAAATGATGTATACAATGTATCAACAGGCAAAGAAACTTCGGTACTAGAGATAGCGGAAGCCTTAGTAACACCCGACAGGATATCTTTTAACAAGAAAGCAAATCCAGGAGCACCTAGATGCTCTATGAACCCTTCTAAGTTTAAGGACAACTTTAACTGGGAACCAATAATTGAATTTAAGGAATATTTACAACATGAAACAAGGAACGAAAGCCAACGTATCGGGTTCTAAACTAGAGAACCGAGTAGAAAATTATATCACGGAACAGTTAAATGTCCCCGCTAAGTACCGTTCACGAACTAAGAAAAGAGAAGATATCCTTCTTAAGAGTGTGCCTTACAAAAATATTTACGGAAGTGATAGATGTCGCTCTGAGTTTGTTCTGTGCAAGAATGGCAGAAAGATTCGAATCGAATGTAAAGCTCAATATTCGAAAGGCTCCGTAGATGAAAAACTTCCTTATCTATACATGAACTTTCTTAAGTCCATTGACGAGAAAGAAGCAGTTGTTGTACTAGATGGAGAGGGTTTCAAAGCGGGTGCAAAGGACTGGCTACGGGAAAAGTGTAAAGACACTAAAATTAACGTTATGAGCGTCGATGAGTTCCAAGCCTGGATTCAAGAAGGTATACCAGTTAAGAAATACAGTAGAATTAAAGCCTATATAAAGAGATGCTTTACTTAATTCTTTGGTCTTTGCTTTTATCCGGAGTAGTAAACGGAGTGTCGAAAGGCTCTCTGTTTTCTCCATTATGGGACTGGTTCCTTAATAGGGATTGGTGGCTCCTCCGTAAAGTTGGTGAGCTTTTTTCCTGCCCCATGTGCTTAGGCTTTTGGGTAGCGGGTCTACTCTCCTA
>CAZMDZ010000159.1:4720-8678 GCA_964565175.1 uncultured Planctomycetales bacterium | reverse complement strand
ATCCGGGTAGAACTCAGGCCACTTTGCGCTGCCACTGCGCCAGCCAAATTCTGCTCCTGGCGTTAAGTGGAGCACTCGCGGCGGGCGGTACCACGGTGTGCCTAAATCCCATTCCATGTCGGCGTCGTAAGTGAAAATCTCGCCAGCGGCGCTAATCGCAATGTCATAGGGATTGCGCATGCCGCCAGCAATGCGTTCCCATTCGCCGCCTTTACCATCGGTTCGCCAGAGCACCGCACCCGGGGCCATGATGCCGTGAGCGTGACCGCGCGGATCCCAAATACGCGGCAACATGACGTCCTCCGCCCAGTTCTGATAAGCATTTTGCTCACTGGTGAGCGGGTCATTGGCTTCACACATCGGCGGTTCAGTGTAGTTGCCATGGATCAAGTACAGCATGCCATCTGGACCTTGGCGGATGCCGTGCGCGCCGTGCTCCGACGGCTTGCCATACCGCGCGACCAGCAGGTCGTGGTCCAAAAGCCCGTCGCCATCGGTGTCGCGCAACCGATGCAATCCACCGCCGCCTTCCGCCGGACCGGCGACGTTGACGTAAAGTGAATCATTGGCCCATTCCATTCCTTGAGCATTGCCGATGTCCACGCCGATCGGTTTCGGTAAAGTGCCGTTGGCGTCAAAGCGCAAAATGCGGCCGCGTTCGGGCGACACGTAGAGGGTGCCGTCGGCGCCGAAGGTCATGCTCGCCCACGAGCCTTCGCCGGGTTGGGCGGAATAGACGCGCTCGCAAATCAGGCCGCTGGCCAAATCAAAAGTGCGTGGATCAGGTGCTTCGGCCTTTTTGAAGACGTTTCCCCACGGGCCGGAAGAAGCGGTGACTGGACCGAAGGAGCGGCAGGAAGCCCAGCCATCTTCCATCGATGAAGTTGCTTGCACCGGCCATTCTTTGGGCTTGGTTCGCTGAGTTTTCCAATCCGCTGTAGTGGCAACGGTTATTCGATCGCCGCTGCGAGTGGTCAGGTTTAAGTAACCGAGCACTCCAGCTGGCCCGCCTTCGTTGACTGCTCGCAGGGCAAGCTGATGCCAGCCAGCTTCCAGGACCATGCCGCGCTTCAACCGGGAGGGAACTGCCCAGTTCGTACCATCGGCGATTGGCTCGCCATTCAACCACAACGCAAAACTGTTGTCAGTGGTGAACATGCCGTCTTCTATGACAGCCGCCTCGGTCAATTCGAAGGCGTGGGTGAAAAACCGAACCTCATTGTCGGTTGGTGCTTCTATGCCCCAAATCCATTCAGGGTCGCGCTCCAGTTCGACGCTGCCCAACGGTCGGAATTGGATTTTTCGATAGCGCACCTCCATGGGGGGGCCTTGGTGCATCTGCAGGGCAAAAGTGCCGCGGCTACTCGCCAAATCGCTACGGTCGACGACTTCGATCATGCGCTGACCGTTGATTTCGTGAATCAACAGCGGGCCGTCGGCAATCACTCGGTAATGATTCCACTCTTCCGACAAAACCGACGCTTGCAGTTCGGCGGCGTCGCCTAGAGCTGGGAGGTCGACCTTGCTGCCATTGGCGAGCAGCTCAAAATGGGAGCCGCGAGTGGCCATGATTCCACGGCCATTGGATTCGTAAAGGATGCCGCTGTAGTTCGGTCCAGCTTCCATGTCGGCCTGATAGCCGGCGACGTCGCCATTCGGTAGTTCTTGCGACCGGTACTGCACGCCAGAATTTCCGCCGATCAGCTTGTATTCGAAGCTCAGGTCGAAGTTGCTGGCTTGGCCATCCCAGAATAGATAAGTGCTTTTATCACAAGGGTTTTCGGGCGTGCTGCGGCCTACAATTTGACCGTTTTCCACCGACCAGAAGCGTTCGTCGCCGTGCCAGCCGTCCAAACTGGTGCCGTCGAATAATTGGACTTCAGACTGCGCCGCCAGCGGGATGAGAGCGAGTAGGGGGAGCAAAAGGGGCATAGCTCCAGCCTATCGATTTGCGGCCTTTCGGCACCTTCTCGAAGGCTGGAATTCGTTGATTCTTAATCTTCGGTAACAATTATCAGCGAAGATGGGGAACTGCTCTCAAGTAGGAACCGTCTTGAGCGCAACTTTTCCCTCGATTGCGATGAAACTCCTTACCCTTCTTACTTTTCTTGCCACGGCTCAAGTCGGCTTTGCCGCCGCCCCTCAACAGCAATACCCCGAAGGGTCGAAGACCCCGCGTTCGATGACCGACGAAGAGGCGGCATGGGTGGCGACCCACCCGTTGAACAACAAGCATCGGGCGACGTCGCCGCCGGAAGGCTCGATTTGGTGCCCGCCCGAATACGCGCCGATGGACGGCATTTTGATGGCCTGGGAAGGCGGCAATTCGTTCACCACTGTGCTGACCGACATGGCCAAGGAAATTACTACCGTTGGCAATGCCGATGTGCATGTAATGGTGGATAGCAACAGTGAAAAGTCGTCGGCGCAATCGAAATTGAGTAGTAATGGCGTCAACATGAGTCGGGTGGTTTTCCATGTGGTCAACACCGACACCATTTGGATTCGCGATTACGGCCCACGTTATATCTATCAGGGCGAGGTGCGTTCGATTGTCGACCACACTTACAACCGGCCGCGGCCCAACGACAACAAGCTGCCGACGTATTTTGGTGGTGAGTTGGGCCATGAACGCTATGAGATTCCGCTGACTCATGGCGGCGGTAACTTTCATTTGAATGGAGTCGATATTGGCTTCACCACGCGCTTGATCAATAACGAAAACAGCCATTTGACCGAGCAAGAGATCCACGATTTTTGGATGGATTATCAAAACCTCGATACGCAGTTCTACACGCCATTGCCGGCGAGTGTGGACTCGACGCAGCACATTGATATGTGGATGCAAGTGATTAGCGATACCGAGGTCATTGTCAGTGATTGGCCGGCGCAGTCTGGTTCGACGCAGGACAATCGTTGCGATAACGCAGCCGCTTCGCTGCAGGCGGATGGCTACACCGTTTACCGCACGCCCGCGCGTTTGCACAACGGTACGCATTACACCTATACCAACGTGGTGATGTGCAATGACATTGTCATGATCCCACGTTACTCAAACGGGACGATCACGCAGTACAACAGTCAAGCTCTGGCCGATTGGCAGGCGGCAATGCCGAACAAGACGATTGTTCAGATTGATGCACAAGCCGTCGTCACTTCAGCGGGTGTTTTGCACTGCATCGTCATGCACTTGCCGGCGCACTTGGGTGGAGTGAACCCGACCGCGCAAATGCTGAACCCGAATGGTGGCGAAAGCTTTGGCGCTGGCGATCAGGTTGAGGTCAAGTGGATTTCCGACGACGACGAGGGTGCGATTTCTTCCGAGCTGCAGCTGTCTACTGATGGTGGTCTGACCTGGCCGACGACTATCGCCAGTGGCCTTCCCGCCGCTGGTACTTACAACTGGACGGTTCCTTCGCTGACCACCAGCAGTGCGCGCCTGCGCGTCATCATTAGCGACGGCTCCGGCAACACCGGCGACGATGCCAGCGATGCAAACTTCAGCATCGGTGGTGCTTCGGCTGGCCTGTTCCCTTATGGGACCGGAAAGGCTGGAACCATGGGTGTGCCGGTGCTTTCGTCGCAAACCCTGCCGGTACTTGGTTCTGCCGTCACGCTCGATGTTGACCAAGCGCTGCCGAACGGAACCGCCAAGCTGATTCGCGGCTTTGCCACCGATTCTCAGCCCTTCGACTTCGCTGTCGTCCTGGTCGATTACGACACGGTTTACGACCTTTCGATTGACGGAAACGGCCACGCCGAATTCAGCGGCAACGTGCCGAACGCCAGCAACCTAGCTGGGTTAAGCCTCTACTGGCAGGCTTGGATCCCCAACGATCCAGCCGCATTCGGCCAGGGTTGGGCTTGTAGTAACGGCTTGGAAACCAGGCTGGGCTACTAGAAATTCGGTTCTTTGTCGTGGCGGGGGCGGTTGCGGGCGGGGGGGGCCGGGGGCCGC
>CAZMDZ010000159.1:0-4710 GCA_964565175.1 uncultured Planctomycetales bacterium | reverse complement strand
ACCCCGGCGGGTAAACAAAAATTGGGTTGTTTGGGGGGGCCCCCTTTTGCCCCCCGGGCCCCACCCGGACGCCAAGGCACATCAACCCAAAACCTACAGCCGTTCGAGGATTCCTTCAGGACCGGTTAGGTCTGGCGGCAACATCCAAGTGTTCAAGTCCGACGCAAACCGAGCGCGCAGCATTTCGTGGAGATCACTTCCAAAAATGCCTAGCGTCGCACATGCTTCGCGGGCGACCCAAGGATTGGTGTCTGGGTTGAGCAGCACATTGGTGAGAGCTATTTGCGCTTTTTCATCGGGGAAGTTGCGCAGGGCATAAGCGGCTGCTGCTTGGGCGGGCATTCCACCTTCGCCTTTGCCGATGAGCACTGGGATCAAATGGTTGATGGAGCCAGTTCCGCCCAACATTGCCAAGGCTTCGGCGGAAGCTTTGACCAATGAAGTGTGAGCGCTTCCTGATGTAATCAAATTCAAGAAGTCGTTGCGGCAAGAAGTCTCACCCAACATGCCTAGCGAGGTACACAAGTGTGCTTGCAACTCGGTTACGTTGGTGTCGTGCAGCATGGTGTGCAGCGGTTCCGACGCGGTGCGGTATTCCATCAATGCTAAAGCAATGGCAAATGCGGATCGATTGGACGGACTCTTTTCGTGCTGGAACGCATCGAGCACCGCCATGCCAACGGGCGCCGCAAACTGCGAATGGCCAAGTTCGCGACCGCGCGCGCTCATGACTCCCAAGCTCAGCGCAGCCCAAGCACTCGCTTCTTTACGACCTTTGCGCACCTGCTTGAGCAAGAATGGCAGAATCTCCTTTTCGACCACCGGGGAACTTGGTCCAACCCGGCCGCCGATATACGCCAGCGCCATCAACGCATGGTTCCGCAAGTTCTGATTGCGATCCTTTTCAATCATCGCCTTCAGTCCAAGAATGATCTCTTCGCCGCGCATGCCCTCGGCATCGGCAAGCAAACCGACAGCTTGAATCGCCGACAAACGCAACACCGAATCGGTGCGCTTGTTTTGAAACAAGTGCCAGCATCGCAGCAGCGCCTCTTGTTTGATCGGACTTTCGTTCTGCAGCCCCTCAACCAACTTGGAGATCACCACCGGCAACTGCACCCGCAACTGCATCGGC
The DNA here is from genome assembly GCA_964565175.1 of uncultured Planctomycetales bacterium. GTDB lineage: Bacteria > Planctomycetota > UBA1135 > UBA1135 > UBA1135 > JACNIZ01. The sequence continues at coordinate 3,575 of CAZMDZ010000159.1, read as the reverse complement.
CGGCTTTGCTCATCCATCAGTCGCGTTAGCCGTTCAGCGATGGCGCCAGCATCTCGCGCGCGAGTCATCGGCAGTGCGGTGGCGATGGCGCGTTGCACGGCATCTGGCGTGTCTTCTTCCAACACCAAATAATCCGCCAGCCGTTCGGCAACCATGCTGTTGAGCATGGCGCGTTCTCGTTGGCCGGCAAAGGCGCCCAATGCGTAGGCGGCTTGCTGACGGATCGAATCCGACAGGGTGGATTCATCTAATAATTTGCGACCGGTCGGCGTGTCTTGGAGTATATGAAACAGTTGTTCAAAAGCTTGCGGCGTACGGCTCATGCCGAGGCTGATTACCGCCTGTGAGGAGATCAACGAGCGTTCATGCAGCTGCTCTTTCCAATGCGCCGCGGGCACTTTGGCACCGCATCGAGCCAGCGCCTCCAAACCGGCAGGCGCCACTGCAAAGTGACCGCCATGCACGGCGCCAATCAAAGCTTCAAAGGTCAAACTATGGTTGGTCGGACTATTTCTGTGGCTGACTACGGCCGACGACTCTTCTGCATGCAAGCCGTCGGTCACGCCAACGGCAGGGCTATCCAAATAGCGGCGCAAATAACGATCTCGATTCAAATACCACCAAAGCTCCCAAGATGCCGGTGCCGTCGCAAACTTAGCGGCCGACGGCGGGGTGATTGCGGGTAGCGGGGTTTCCGGAATGGCGGGAACCGCTGGAGTTGCAGGATTGGCAGGTGTCGCCGGGTTGGCTGGAGTGGCGGGCGAGGTAGGGAAGCCGTCTTCAGGCCCTTTGTAGGCCGGAGGGATGCGAGGCAGTCCAGTTTCAGGAGTTGGATCGGGGTCAACAACGATGACCCCACCGCCACCACCTCAGCCGCCACCTCCACCGCCGCCGCCCGAGTAGTCGGAGCCTTGCGGACCTGCTGCGGCATTGCCAGCCAAGGCTAGGAGGAGGGTGAGTGGGTAGGTGAGGGAACTGAATCGCATGGAAATCTCTAGAAGTTAGGGGGCATCCGCAGGTCGCAACTTCTATGCCACATCATGGGCTAAGTTCGCGAATTTCTCAACCATTGCACTTTCGCACGCAATCGCTTTCAGGCGGTAGCGGTGGGGCGGCACGAGCTTTGCAGGTTTAGGTTCATACCCCCCCAATCATGTTTTCATTTCAAAATTCAATGTCCCTCCTCATCGGAGCCGCGCTTTGTTCGTCGGCTTCGCTTTCCGCACAAGACCCCGTCGGTGGCTGGCACCGCCCGGTGTGGGAACAAATCATTGATCTACGGGATCTAAGCGGGACCACAATCCCAGATTGCACCGGCGATGGCGTCGGTGATTTGCTCTGGCAGAACCGGCGTCAAAAGGGGCCGTTTACCGTGCTGGATGGGAGAACGGGCAAACCTTGGCTGCAGTCCATCGATAACCCGGATCACTTGGTCTTTGTAGAGGTCGCAGATTTCACCGGCGACGGCGTGGCTGATGTTTTGGTGCGGCGTCCCGAGTTCCGGCCTACCAATCTTGCCCCTCCAGGCAAGATGCAACTGCTTCAAGGCGGAACCGCACAGCCTCTTTGGGAATTGTTAACTCAACAAACCGGGTTCAACGTCGGCCGATCTGCCCGGGTGGTTGATTTGGATGGCGACAATCTCGTCGATGTATTGACCTTCGTGCGTGGCGAGTACGTCACCGCTCTTTCTGGGAAGACCGGGCGTAGGCTTTGGTACCGCTCGGATTTTTTGACCGGGGATTGGTGCCAAGTTGCACCCGATGCCAACGGCGACGGCATTGCTGACATCATCTTTTGCGGGAGCGGTGCCATTACGTTAGTGGATGGCGCCCGCGGTCAGCGGATTTGGCGTCGGCCAACTTCTATTGGAAATGACAATCGAGATACCGAGGTCTATTTTGAAGATCTTAATGCAGATGGTTTTTACGAAGTCATTCTGCAAGAGATCGATGCTTACTCTTACGCCATGAAGAGAAGGATCGGAGTCTTCGATGGCGAATTCGGCTTCCAGTGGTGGACCTGCCAAAGCCGTCATGATTACGAGTTTGATCAAGCGCGTTGCCATTTTTACGATGCCGATGGTGATGGCTACCAAGACATCTTGTCAGTTAGCCCGATGCGGTTGTCGATGGTGAATGGCAAAACTGGTCGGTTTATGTGGACCAAGGAAGTTTGGCTGGATATGAAATCATCCGACCACTCTTCCGAGCCGCAATACACCTATCAAGTCCTCGACCTCAACTTCGACCAGGTCCCTGATGTGATCGCTTCGAGCGAATACCCCAAGCATGGCTTGGCTGCACTGGATGGGCGAAATGGAGAACTGCTTTGGGCGAAAGTGCCGGCTGATGGATCTTGGAGATTTGAGCATTTTCTCGCCGCGGATTTGACCGGAAATGGCCAATTGGAAGTGGTTGCCATTAACCGATCCTCCTGGCTTTCCGGAGGGAGCATTTCAGTTTATGAAGGGCAATCTGGCACCCTCCTCTGGGAGGAAACTTGGGCCAATCCCGGGGATGATTTGGGAAGGTACTTTCTTGCCATTCCCAGCTCCACCGGGCAAGGTATGGAGCTCGTGCTGCGCGGTGCAAGAGTTCTATTGGCTTATCACGGAGCCGACGGCAGCATCTCTTGGTCGATGGACGCAGCCGATTCATACCCGAGTGCGTGGTATTTTCACGACTTAGACGGGGACGTCAATCCAGAAGTCATTGAGCACAATTATTCTGATGATCAAATTCTCGTTCTTTGTCCGTCTCAAGCCCAAGTGTGGACGCATGTTGTAGGGCCGGTCGATCTGAAATACTTCAGGGGAGTGGTGGATGACATTGATGGAGATGGGCGTCGGGATTTGGTGATGGATCTGGACTACCGCCCAATCGGTTCTCTTGCTGCGTATCCGAGTGGCAAAAGCAGCTACACCAGCGGGTTGGAATTGAGTGCCGATCAATTGTCGGCGTCGGCAGGCGGTGTAATCAGCATGGAAATCGAAATGCCGAAAGGCTTTCTGTTTGCCAACTACCAACTTCTGCTGTCCGATAGTGCGCGCGATTTCACCTACTACAACGGCCTCAAAATTCCACTCGGCCCCAGCCGAATGTTGACGCGTTCGCAACAAGGGAAATACGTCGCCGGAATGTTTTACCAACCGGCGGGCCTGCTGGATCAAAACTCCAATCAAGAAATCGCCGTCCGCGCTTTTCCCAACAGGATCCATCCATCCTTAGTTGGATCAGAAATCAACTTCGCCGTCTTCGTGGAACGAAACCACGCCTCTGCCGAAAAGCTTTGCTCTGGAGCGAGCACGGTTACCATTCTGCCGTGATCTTGCTAGGCTTTGGGCATGACCACGCGTGAAGTTTCTGTTGCAAAAGCATTCTACGCAGCCATGCTTTTAATTGCTGGAATGAGTTGGCTGGGGAGTTGCTCGGCCGAGGATGCCGGTGGTTCACAGGGTGGGCCCGAATCCACCGGAGGAGTTGAGTCTTGGTTTGCCGCACAGCCCGCCGACGGATCGCTTTCGCCAGCCCAGGCGGCTTATGACGTCTTGCATTATTCCCTTGGGCTGAACG
>CAZMDZ010000158.1:0-8699 GCA_964565175.1 uncultured Planctomycetales bacterium | reverse complement strand
CAGGTTGATTAAAGTATTATGGAAATTATTCCAGCCATTGATATTATTGACGGCCTTGTCTTCAATGACGATGCCGACTTCTTGCAATTGATCGCGAATTTGATCGGCACGCGCCCAATCCTTTTCTTCGCGGGCGGTGGTGCGATCGGCGATTAAGGTTTCCACATCTGCATCCGACAAGCCATCGGCGCTGGCGTCCGCCTCGAACAGACCGAAGATGTCGTCGACGCGGGCGAGGAAGTCGAGTGCTCGTTGCGCAACACTGCCTTGAAAGGAATCTTGCATGAAGCGATTCCGCAAGCCAAATACAGCGGCTAAAGCTTCGGACGAATTGAGGTCGTCGGCGAGGGCGGCATCGAATTGGGCGGAGGCTTCGGCGACAGGGTCGGTCGACGCCACAGCAGTCGCGCCATCGGAACTTGTATCACTGCAACCGTGACCGCGTGCGGCCGCTTGCAATCGCCCGCGCCAATCGAGCAAGTTTTTGCGTGCCTCGGCCGCGCCTTCCAACACTTCCCATGTGAAGTTCAGCTGCGAGCGGTAATGGCCGCGCATGATCAAAAAGCGGAAGTCCAACGCACTGAATCCACGCTCGGCCAGATCATCCAAACTCCACACGTTGCCCAACGACTTCGACATTTTGCCGCCGTCGACCTGCAAAAACTTGGTGTGCAGCCAATGCTTGACGAAGCGTTTGCCGTTGGCGCATTCGGACTGAGCAATTTCGCATTCATGATGCGGGAAAACATTGTCTTCGCCACCGGTATGAATGTCGAAGCTTTGGCCCAAATACTTCATCGACATCGCAGAGCACTCAATATGCCAACCGGGAAAACCGTGTTCGCCAAACTCAGTATCCCACTTCATGAGGTGCTGAGCGTCGGACTTCCACAAGGCAAAGTCGGCCGGGTGCTTCTTTTCGTCATTAACCTCTAAACGCGCACCTGCCTCCAATTCGTCAATTCGGTTGCCCGACAACTTGCCGTAAGCCGGGAAAGAATGCACGTCGAAGTAAACGTTATCTCCCACTCGATAAGCATGGCCTTTGTCGATCAACTTCTTGACCATGTCGACCATCTCGGGGATGTGGTCGGTGGCACGCGGGTATTGATGCGCCGGGCGCACGCCAAGCAGATTGAGATCTGCGAAAAACTCCTTGCACACGTTTTCGACGATCTGCCAAGGATCCAACTTCTCCTTGCGCGCCTGCTTCAACATCTTGTCCTCACCGTCATCGGCGTCGTCGACCAAATGGCCGACGTCGGTAATGTTCATGATTTGGATCACGTCGTAATCCATTGAATCGAACAACCGACGCAGCAGATCAGCGAACAAAAACGATCGGTAGTTGCCGATATGCGGCCGCTGATAGACCGTCGGTCCGCAGTGGTACATGCGGATTTTGCCCGCCTCAATCGGCGCAAAAGTTTCGACCTGGCGAGTGAACGAGTTGTAGAGCTTCAGTTCCACGCCCAGATTTTACCCGCGGCCTAATCCTCAAGCGCAAAGCGGGCCGGGATTTCGCCGCCGTGCTTGGCGAAGTAGCGGGCGAATCTCTTGCGCCGTGCCAAGCGTTGCTCGGCGGTCAATGGCCCGGCCAGCAGTTTGGCTCCGGCCAGGTCAATCACCCAACAGCGCCCGCTTTGCCCATGCCCAGGCTCGCCCACTGGCCCGGCCTGCCAGAGCATGTTGGCTGGGTGCAAATCAGTCGCCCACAGCCCGACTTCGCACAATCGATCCAGCAACTGATCCGCGGCTTGCAGCGCGGGCTGTTGATCCCGTGCATCAAACACCGTCACCGCGCCGTCGACTTCGGTGGTGACCAAATGCTGACGCCAACTCAGCCCATGTTTGACTGCCAACGCCAGCAGCACTCGCGGCGTGTCGATGCCGTGACGACGCAGTTCTTCGCTCAGCTCGACTTCAGCCTGCAAGCGGGCTGGCGTGCGATAGCGGTCGCCCTGCACTCCGCCCAGCAATCCACCATGGCGGTTGATCCGCCAAACACCGGCACGGTCACCACCTAGCATCACCCGCCGCGCAGATCCACGGCCGCCGCCAATCACGGTGTCGGCGGCATCGGCCCGCTGTTCGAGCAAATTTTCCCCTTCGGCAAGCCACAAAGCCACGTCTTCGCTGCCAACCAGCTCCTTGGCCAACCACAAACGCACCCCGGGAGCGGCTTGAAGCAGGTGGGTGGCGGACTTAACCATGCCAGGATGTTATCTTTCTCGCCGACGCAATGACATCGTCCCTCCCGTCGAAGGCTCGCGTGCTCGTCGTCCGCCTCAGTGCGCTGGGCGACGTGGTTTTTGCCATTCCTGCGGTGGCCGCGTTGCGTCAGATGTTGCCCGATGCGCAAATCGACTGGCTGGTGGAAGACCGTCACGCCTCGCTGCTGCGCTCGCTGCCGCTCAAGGATGAGCTGATCATTTTCCCGCGCAGGGAATGGAAGCAGCGCGGCGGTTTGAGCCGGGTTTGGAAGCATATCCGCAATCTACGCGGTCTAGAGAAGTACGACGCCGTGCTCGATTTCCAAGGCAACCTGAAGAGTTCGATGCAAGTGCGAGCGGTGCCGTCACCGTTGCGTTTGGGCTTTGATCGCGGCGTCGCCAAAGAAGGCGCTTCCCGCCGCTACCACCATCGCGTACCCAACCCGGGTCGGGTGCCGCGCGCACAACGGGACTTGGCTTTGGTGCGCGAGTTTGCACGGTTGAAGCAACTGCCCTGGCCACTGGCGGATTCAAACCCCAACATCGGTCGCTGGCCGATGCCTGCAGAGGTGGTCGCCGAAGTGGCGGTCTCCCTCGCCGCCGACGCCCAACAAAATCGGCCGTTGGCATTGCTGCACACCAGTGTGACCTCCTACGGCAAAGACAAAGAATGGCCGCTCGAAGCTTGGGTCGAATTGATTCGCGGTTTGACCAAGCGCGATCAAAGGGTGCGGCTGTTGTGGACGCCCGGTGATCGACCCCACGTGGAAAAGATTCTGTCGTATTGCCCGCAGGCGCAACTCGCCCCGCCGACGCCCTCCTTAGAGCACTTGATCGCCTTGCTGGACCAGGCCGCTCTGACGATTGGCACCGACAGTGGACCCGTTCACCTTTCCGCCCTGCGCGGGAATCATGTCCTTGGTCTCTACGGTCCCACCGACCCGGTGCGTTTCGCCCCTCCCGGCGCCAACGCCCAAGTCATCAGTGCCTTGCCGCTCGAGCAAGAACCGCCCAAGCGCGACCGCAGCTGCCGTTCGCCGCTGATGGAGCAAATTGCCGCCGCCGACGTCCTAGATCGAGTACTTGCCTTACTCGATCTCGTATCGAACGGTTAAGCTGCGGAATGCGCCGCGCGATTTTTGCACTCCTCTGCCTTTGCCTAGCTGCCCCCTCGCTTTTTGCGCAAAGCGGTTTGTTTGAGCAAGGCAAACGATTACCCGCCCTGGAGCTGCCGACCCTCGACGGCACGCAATCCATCAACCTGGCGGAACTGCGCGGCAAAAAGCTGCTGTTGATTCAGATTGCTTCATGGTGAGCGGGGTGTCGTCAGCACGTGCCGGTCTGGCATGAATTAACCAAAAAGCTGCGCGCCGATGGGGATTTGGTAGTGATTGGAATCACTCAAGAGCAGCACCCGGAACGCTGCCAGTTATGGGCGCAGTGGCAGCAGATTGGTTGGCCGATTTTGTGGGATCCATTTAATTTGACCGGCAGCGCGGCGGTGCCGATTGCGATGGCGGTAGACGAGCAAGGTGTGATTCGCGACATGCGTTTGCACCCGCGCAAGTTCGAGCAACAGTTCGTCAAGGAGTTCCTCGAGATGCAATTTCCGGCGATGCTGGACGGTTGGGAAGATTCCGCATCCGACGCTGGCACTTCAAAAACAGTTTTGCGGGCGCCGATGCCGTGGCAAAAGCACTTGCCAGACCTGCAACAACGAGTTGAAAAATCTGCCGACGACGCCGTCGCATGGTTCCGCTTAGGCGTTGCCCTGCGCATGCGTTTTGACGACCCCGTCCTTGCCCAAGCCAACGACTTTCAGCATGCGATTGATTGTTGGCGCAAAGCGCTTGCCCTCAACCCCGGCCAATATATTTGGCGACGGCGCATTCAGCAATGGGGCCCGCGTTTGGATAAGCCGTATCCGTTTTTCGACTGGGTGAATCAAGCTTGCACTGAAATCCAAAAACGCGGGGAAGAGCCGATTGCGCTTCCCGTTCCGGTGTTCGCCGCGGCTGCGCCATCGACGGAGGGCAGTGAGGCGGTGGCGCAAAACGCCCACCCCGACAATGACGGCAAGATCCCGCGCGATCAAGATCGAGTGATTTCCTTGCGCCATGCGGTTGTCCAACACACCAAAAAATCGGCTAGCGAAGACGTCGCTCGGGTGCACTTGGTTTTGCAGCCGGACACCCAGCGCGACGTGCATTGGAGTTGGGATGCGGGACCGTGCCAGCTTTGGGTTCACGACGCCAACGGCTGGAAAATCGAACAAGATTACTTCCGCTTGCAGCCGAGTGAAGAACCGAACAGCGCGGTTCAAGGAGTGAACTTTGAAGTCCGCCGCACGGGTGAGCAGGCGGCGTCGGAGCTGACTGGAGTGGTTTACTATTACGTGTGCATCGGCGACAGCGGCGAATGCACTTTCTTGGTGCAAGACTTCCGCATTCCGATGCCGGATTAAACCAATGCCAGCTTGGTCAAGGGACTAGCGTAAAGTCAGCTGGTAAGGCAGACGCACTTGCACGCCGTTACGCGGCGCCAAGCGTTGGACCGATTCCACCAACGCTTGCAACTGGACCAAGTCGTTCGGCGTTTCTTGCGCCAGTTGATTCAGGAATTCTTCGAAGGCACTGACTTCGTAGCTCCAGTATTCGGTGGCATAACCATCATTCAAACCAGCAAGGTTGGCCGCGCGTTCCAAGGCATCTCCTAAACCGCCGACCTTATCGATCAAACCCAACTCCAAAGCTCGAGATCCCGACCAAACGCGGCCTTGAGCGATCTCGTGCACGGCGGGGACCTCCATTTCACGACCACGGGCAACGCGGTCGAGAAAGCCGTCGTAGACCTCGTCGACGGAAACCAGCAGCCGGGCGAGCATGGCCTCGCTCTTGGAGCGATAAAGCGAATAAGGGTCGGCGTAAGGGCTTAATTCGACGGTTTCCACCGCCACGCCCATTTCCTGAGCTAAGCCGGCGACGTTGGGGAACATGCCAAAAACGCCGATCGATCCGGTGATGGTGTTGGCTTCGGCGTAGATTTCATCGGCCAAGGTGGAAATCCAATAACCGCCGGAAGCGGCAACATCGCCCATCGAAATGATCAGCGGCTTTTCGGCCGCCAGTAATTCCACCTGATGCAGAATCACTTCAGACGCCGACGCACTTCCGCCCGGGCTATTCACCCGCAAAACCACGGCGGCAATGCCTTCATCGACTCGCGCTGCTTCCAACTGCGCAGCCAAAGATTCGCCGCCAACTTGATCATCCGATCCGCCATCAATGATTTCGCCTTCGGCAAACAACACCGCGATCGTGGCGCCATCGACGCGGCTGTCCTCTTCGTATTCAGCGGCAATGTAATCGTCTAACCAAACCTGTTCATAGTCATAGCGCCCCGCCCCATCCCATTGACCTTCGCCGGTAATTTCGCGCAGTTCACTGGCAACTTCTTCTTCGTAACGAATGTTGTCGATCAACCCAACCTCGACCCCTTCCGCCGACGTCATCACGCCGCGCTCGGCAACAATGGACTGCAACTTGGCGTAGTCAATTTCAAATCCCTCGGCAATCTGCTGCAAGCAGGGTTGGAAGATGTCGTCGAGCAAGGTGCGGATCTGCTCGCGATTTTCGTCGGACATTTTACCGAGCATGTACGGCTCAACCGCCGACTTGAATTTCCCCACTCGAGTGACCTGAACCTCGACGCCAAAGCGTTGGAAGGCATCGGCGTAGTAGTTGATTTCAGCTGCAGGGCCGCCGAGGTCGACGTCGCTGAAAGGTGGTGCATAGGTGCGGTCGCCGACCGACGCCAAGTACAGCGAGCGCTCGTTGTAGTAAGGAAAGTAAGTGGTGATCGGCTTTTCTGATGCGGAAAAGTCGATCAACGCGCTGCGGATTTCATGCAAGCTAGCCCACCCAGTACCAGCGACGCCACCCGTCAGGTACAAACCGACGATGCGTGGGTCGTCGGCGGCGAGGCGGATGCTTTGGGCAATGGCATGCAGCGGGTACGGATTTACATCGGAGCTGTAACCGAGCAGGGCGCTGAGACCTGCTGGCTTGGGGTCATCGACGATCGGCAGGGTGAGGTCAACGACCAGAATGGAGTCGTCGTGAATGGCAATGGCTTCCGCCTCGGGCAAGCTGGCCAGGAAAGCGAAAAGTAGCAGTGCTCCGGCTGCGAATACACCGGCCATACTGGCAAAAACATCGCGGAGAAACTTGGACATGAGCTGAGATTATCGCAGATTGATGGCGGGCGAACGGACTGGGTTTCCGGTTTCAGGCGGCAGCAGCCTTTGGCTGGACTTCACTTCGGCGGCGCCATCGATGACGTAAAACTCCATTCGAAATGGTGGCGCAAAGCTGACCGGAAACAAACGACTGTAGTCGCCGCTGGACACCCGCAAGGCGGCGCGATTGTTGTCGGCGCGCTCGAGTCGGAGAGAAAATTCGCGCCACGTTGCGGTTGGAACGCCGCGCGGACGAGACTGCAGCGCACGCGGTTCTCGACCGCGAACCGGTTCCAACGAGGCCACAACTGCGCCGAAGGTGTTCATCCGCACGCGCATGACTTGATCCGAAACTCCGCGCGATCGCAGCACCAAACCAGCCAAGGCGGCGCCGGTCCGGCCGACTCGCATCTGCAGCTTCAGCGGTCTTTTGCCACTCCACCACCCCGCTTCGACGACCACCGCTTGCTGCGGCAGGCTAGCCATCAACACCTCTTTCCCGCCGCGGGTGAAATCTGCTTCGCGGCCACGGGGGACGGGGTAAAGCAGCGCAGAAGCGTACCCATTCGGGGCGGCTTGCAAGAATTCGGCGAGGGTTGGATTCGCTTGCGGCAAATCCCAGGGCGTTGCCGAATCGTTGGAGAGGAGCAACTGCATCACCAATGAAGCCCACGCCGCGTAGCGAATTTCAGCGGCCTCATCGGCGAGTACGGCGTGCAGCGGAAAATTTGCGGCGGCGGGCAAACGAGCCTCCAGCGGCGCGATCCAACTGGCGCCCACAGCCGAAGTGGTGACGTCGGAAAAAGCTTTGGGGTGAATCGGTACCAAGGCTTCGGCGAGGCCTTCGTGAAACCAGGCGGGAGCGCCAGCTAATCCGGGGCGGTTGCAGGCGAGCAGATGCACCATTTCATGGCGCACCGTTTCCCAAAAGGTGCGGGGTGGAAAGGCTCGATCAGCAAGGAGTCGGTCGTCGCGCGGCAAACTTACCAAGGCCAAACGGCGACTCGGGTGAGTCCGCGGAACTTGAGCGTCGCCTGCTAAGTCGAAGCGATGGGCGACGACATTTGCTTCCAGCGGGCTGGCGGTAATGGTCATGCGCAAGGCTGGAAGTTCCTTTGCGTTTTCTTGCTCCGGCCAACGCCCCGCCCAATCCTCCATGGACTGTTCAAGCTGCCGAAAGTCCAATTGGAAGTTTTGCTGCCAGTGCTCGTAGCGTTGGGGCAGCCTTAGCTCCAAGGAATTGCTTGGGGCGAGAGCGGCTGCCCCTAAGTTGCATCGCCACTCGAACAACTTGCCTTCGCCAGGGCGGTAATCCGGCGCCGAATCCAGCGCCTTCTCAGGGTCGATAGCAGGACTGAGCGGTGGATCTAAGGGAGATTGCTGGCAGCCACTCAGGACCAAGCCGAGCATCAGCGCGGACAGCGGTTGAAGCTGCCATCTCCCGCCCAAGTTTCGCCCCTTCGTGCGCTGACTGATCACCACCGCATTGTAGTCAGTCGCGGAAGCGGTTTGGCCGACGGCGCGGTTCTGGAAGGGGTGCTGGACTTAAGCGCGGAATTCGGTACCGTGCCGAGTCAGTTGTACCTATCGGTGGCCCTCTACCCCACCGCCGACGCCAGCGCGTCCCTCAACCACTTCAGCACCAACCCTGCATCCTTCGGTGAACTCCCATCTCCGTGGTGACCTGCTGCTGCTCTTAGCGGCAATGATTTGGGGCATAGGATTCTCCGCCCAACGCGCGGCCATGGAAGGCATGGGCCCGCTGACCTTTACCGGCTTACGGTTTTTCCTCGGCTGGCTGGCTTTGCAACCAGTGCTGCGAATCAAAAAATTGCGAAGCGCCAAACCAGCGCCGTCGAAAAAAGTGGTCCTCGGCTTGGGTTTGTTGCTGTGGACGGGTGCGTGGTGCCAACAGATTGGCTTGCAAACAACGTCGGCTTCGAAGGCAGGTTTTTTGACCGGCTTGTACGTTGTATTGGTGCCGGTAATTGGCATTGCCCTTGGCAAGCGCACCCACCTGGCGACTTGGGTTGGGGTGAGCTTTACTGCCGCTGGTCTTTACCTGCTGTCGGTCACCAAAGACCTTTCGCTCGCACCCGGCGACGGCTGGGTTCTATTGGGCGCGGTGATTTGGAGTTTGCATGTACTCGGCCTTGGCCATTTTGCCTCGCGTTGCAATCCACTACGCTTAGCCGCAGATCAATTTTTGGTTGTTGGCATACTGGGCAGTTTGTCCGCTGTCCTGTTGG
>CAZMDZ010000157.1:0-8741 GCA_964565175.1 uncultured Planctomycetales bacterium | reverse complement strand
TCATCGGCGAGGCGACGGCTGCTGCTTTCCGCGTGCGCAATCAATGGTTGGGCGATCCGGCCAGTTTGAACTTTCGTTATGAGGAGCTGCTCAACCCGGTTTTCTTGAACGAAGTCAACTACAAGTTGAACCCAAACAAGTACACCAAGCCCGATCGCAGTTTGCCGCTGCCGCCAATTGAAAGCGCCGAAACCACTCACTATTCGGTGGTCGACGCCGCCGGTGGTGCGGTTTCTGTGACCACTACTTTGAACGGTTCTTATGGCGCCAAGGTGATGGCACCTGGCGGCTTTTTGATGAACAATGAAATGGACGACTTCGCCGTTGCTCCAGGTCGTCCCAACCAGTTTGGTTTGGTCCAGCAAGAGTACAACGCGGTTCAGCCAGGTCGGCGGCCATTGAGTTCGATGAGCCCGGTGATTGTGGTCAAAGATGGCCGCGTCGACGCAGTGCTTGGCTCGCCTGGTGGCCCTACCATTTTGACCACGGTGCTGCAGGTGCTGTTGAACCGTTACGAATTCGGCTATGCGCCAGAAAAAGCAGTGAGCGCGCCGCGCTTCCACCGCCAGGATCGGCCGCCGACCATTCGATTCGAAAGTGGGCGTTTGGGGCGGCCGACAATCAAAGCGCTTCAAAAGCTAGGCCAACCAAGCAAGGTGCGCGGGCCGATTGGCGACGTCAATGCAATCTTCCGCGATGGCGCCGAATGGTCGGCGATTGCCGATCCGCGCCGTCAAGGATTGGGCGTGGTTTTAGGCAGCCTTGGTGGTTCGAACTAATCCGAATCCGGGACCCAACTAGCCTCGGAAAAACGACAGTGGCGGGCACCAGTAGTAGTTGCCGCTGATCGGCCCGGTAAATTCAAACAGGGCGTCGACGATGTCGTCGTGGACGCCGAGCATGTTGCGAGCCAAAGCTTCGAATCCGTCAAAGGTTGCACCGAAGGAGACGAACATTAATCCGGCTTCAAGCTTTTCTGTCCACGGCATCGAACGGCGCAGGACAAAGGCTTCCGGGTCGAAGGCTTCTTGCGCGGTGCGTTTGACGTGCGCCGATTCGGGGGCGTCGTCGAGTTCTTCGTTGTCGCTGCGCCGACGGCCAATGCTGTGGTCTTGCTGTTCCGTTGGCATGCCATCGAAACGGTCGAAATCGTGCAGCCACTTTTGCACTGCAACAAAGCTAGAACCGGCGGATGCAGTGGCGCCATCGGCCAGGGCCACCTCTTCGGCATCGCTGCCGGTTGGATTCTCAGTGCCGTCTTCATAGCCCGTGAGGTCGAGGCCGCCGCCATAGACGAAGCCATCGGTAAGGTCGGCAAGCTCGAAGCAGCGATGAAGTTGGGCGATGAGGTTGCGACTTTGATGAACCAGGGCGCCGCGGTCTTCGGAACGCAGCCACAGCCATAAATCGCCATCGGTGGCGGGCATTTGAAAGGTGCCATGCTGCAGCGCGGGGTAGGGGCGCATGGCTTGCACTTCTAGCTCAAGTAGGCGCAGCAACTCTGGGCCGAAGCCGACGACCAGGGACAGGTCGACCGGCAGTTGCGCGAGCAGTTGCCGCACCAGCTTGGCGTCTGCGTTGTTGCGCAAAGTGAGGCGCAAATAGCGTGCGTGTGCCGGCAGCGAGGCAAGGATGCCTGGCTGAGAAAGGTCGGCGAACGAAGGCGCGGCGGCGTTGGATGGAGCCATGATGAAGTGAGCTTAAAGCCGCACTTCAATCACGTCACCACCGCTGGCTAGATTTACATGATGTTCGGAAGTGTCCCCGTCGAGCGTGACCTTGAGCTTGTAGGGCCCTTCGGCGAAGCTGCCCAGGGTGCGGGTGCCGTCGGAACCGCCGCTGAAGAAGCGCTGCATCATGGCGCCACCGCCGCTTTCGCCGCCTTCAGACTTCAGGCGCTTGCCTTCGCTGTTCAACACCGTGACCGCTGCCGACGGCGCCGGCTTGCCATCCTTGCCGATGATGCGCACCTTCATCGGCACGCCAGTTTTCATGCGGAATTCCAGCTCCGCGCTCTGGCCTGCGGTGACGCTGGTGGTCGTGCTTTCCAAGGCGTAGCCGCGTGCTTCAATTTGCACCTCCCAGCTCCCTGACGGGATGCCTTGAATTTCACCTTTGCCATCCCAACCCCAGCCACTGAGGTCGCCAAGGTCCTCCGGCATTTCAGCGCCATTGGCTGGCACCGCGCGCAGGCGGAATCCTTGCTCGAATTTTTCACCAGCCTCGTTGAAGACGACCACCTGAATGCGGCCAGCTTCGACCAACTCCATCGTTGCCATCTCCCGAATCTCGTCTTCGTCGAGGAAGAACGAACGCGATTCCAACTTGCGGTAGCTGGTTTTCGCTTGATCGCCATTGTCTTCGCGGCGCCACGGTCGGCCTTCGGGTTCGAGCGCCAAATGGTAATCGCCCGGAGGGGCGCCTTCGATTCTGAATTGACCGTTGCTGTCGGTCGACGCCGAACGTCGTCCGCTACCGCCACCGCCGCCGAACATAGCGCTGATCCCGCCGGGGCTATCTTCGCGCACTAGGCGCACGCGCACACCTTCCAGCGGCATTTTTGTCGTCGACGAAACCACGTTGCCGGTCACCACCGATTCCGGCACGCGCAAACCAACCCAATCTTCTGGAATGTCGTCGACAAAGAGATCCAACGCACCGCGCCAATCCGACGACTCCACGTTCACCGAGTACTCGCCCGGAGCCAAGCTCTTAAACACAAAGTTGCCGCTTTCATCGGTCCGCGCCGACGCCATGCGGAAGTCCAAAAAGCCTGCTCCACCCATCGACATCGCAGTCAAGGCGGCATTGGCAACTGGCGCTCCCGCCTTGGTCAAAGTTCCGCTCAGGCGGCAACCGCCCGCCGAAGGATCGACGATGTCTTGGGTGGTGGTTTCGCCTTCGGTTACCGTCGCGGGCACAAACTTACCGCCCGACAAAATCGACATCATGTCACCAGTGAACAACGACTCATCATCGAGCGAGGCTGAGATCAACATGTAGTTGCCGGGGCGCAAATTCTCAATCAAGTAAACGCCGCCTTCATCGGTTCCGGCCTGTTGGAAATCAGTCGAACCAGGTGAAAACGCCACCACCATGCGCTGCGGCAACGGCGCGCCATGACGGTCGGTAACCTTGCCGGTGATGTTGCCCCCAGGGAGCAATTCCAGCTTCAGCGGTCCGCGCAATTCACCTTCTTCGATTGCATCCATCGGTGTGGTGTGCATCGAATAACCACTGGCCATGACATGAGCAAAGCGCGCTCCTGCTTCGACGCCGCGCAGTTCAAAACTGCCATCATCGCGGGTCATGGTCATTTGATTGCCTTCGGTGAATCCTTGAGCCAGCAAAGCAAAGCCGCCTTCTTTTTGGCGGTCCATCGTCACCATCGCACCGGAAACGGGAAGGCTGGTGTTCTTGTCCAACACCAAACCCGTCACCGTGGCGCCGCCGCCCATTTTGATCAGCACGTCTTCGGTAATTTCCCCTTCGGTGACCACCACCGTTTCGCGACCGGTTTCAAAACCCTCGGCGCGGACCTTCAAGCGATAGCGTCCCGGCATCAAGCCGACAGCTTTAAACCGCCCCTTGGGATCGTCGACAAACTGCGAGTTTTTGAACTCGGCCAGTTGTTGCATGGCCGGTTCCAAAACGTATTCGCCTTCTTCCAAAGACGCTTGAAGTTCATCACTACCGATTTGACGCTTTTTGGCTTCGCCTTCTTCCTGCGGGACAGCTTCAGCCTGTAACTCAGTGACCTCGCCAATGCTGATGATTTCCGCATCTTGCGCGACATCGCCTTGCGGGCGCAGCGGCGAACTGCGGCGGTCACATTGCAGAATGTAGTAGCTGACCGGATCCGGATCATCTTCACTGCCGGTCACCACTCTTCCTTCGACCGCACCTGGTCGCATCATCACCAGCACCGGCTGCTTCTTCTCTGGAATGTTGCCAAAGCGGAAATCCCCGGTCACATAACCCGTTGCTTCGACGCGAACACGTGCTTGACGCCACGCCGCCAGCTTGAACCGTCCTTTGGAATCGGTTGTAGCGGTGGTGTCGGCGGGCAGGATTTCCGGCAAAGCTTCGCGCGCCATTTCCAGCAGGAAGTTCATGCTATTACGACGTGCCGCCTGGCTCACCGCTTCGCCTTCCGGCACACTCATCAAACTTACGACGGCATTCGCCACCGGCTCTCCTTTGGTGTTCAAGACACGTCCAGTCACTTCGTTCTGAGTGTCGATCACTACGTCTTGCACGCTGCCGCTGGCACCAACGATATGCGTGCTGACTGGACCCGATCGACCTTCATTCGACTGCGCAACCAACAAGTATTGCCCCTGCGGCAAACGCGGGAAACTGTAGTTGCCGCCTCCGTCACTGCCAGCTACCCAAGCGGGTACGTCGCGCAGCACCGGGACCACCATGCGCAAGTCCAACGGAATCGCCGCCACGTTGGCGTTGCGCACCGGCTTATCTTCCATGTCGAGCACACGTCCCGACAGATCGCCGACGTCGGCAAGTTTGACCCGCACTTTGGCGGTGGTGTTGCGGGCAGCAGGACCGAAGTCGGCGATGCCTGGATGAGTGGCGCCATCAAAAGCGCTGACCGCCATCACCATGCCGGTAGGTACGGCTTCGACTTCAAAGTTGCCACCAGCGTCGGTGAAAGTGCGTTCTAAAAAGATCTCGCGATTGCGTACCGCCGAAACCAAAAACTTCAATCCTGGGTTGACCAATACTTCTGCATTCGCAACCGGCGCACCATTTTCATCGACTACGGTTCCGCTTAGCGAGGCAGCTTCATAAGTGCGAATGGTGACGCCGTTTTCCTGATCCAAATCGGTTGCACTGACTCGTTGCCGGCCATGCGAAAGCCGCATCTTTTTACGCGCTGTTAGATATACCGAACGTCCGGGCACGCCGCCCAATTGAAAACCCCCATCCTTATCGGTGAAAGTGGAAGCCAGTGGATCCAGTGAAAGCTCAAGCGGTTTCTCCAGGATCTCGGCCGGACTTTCGATGAAGTCGGCAATGGGGAAGGGCGAGCTATACGCGGCTACCCAAGCTTGCTCCACCGGTTCGCCATTTTCATCGACCACGATGCCATGCAATCCATGGCGACCAATGCCCTTCTTTACCGGGCGGTTGGTGAATTCGGCTGGCGCGGCGACAGCTTCCCCGATTCGGCTGGTACCAGAGTCGGTGGGCAGAGCTTCTGGATCATTGACCTGAGTCAGTTCCGGATCTTGCCAATCTGTATCCAACGGTTGCTCATTGTTTCCGTCGTACAGCACTGCCCACGCAATGATGGCGAGGACAGCGACCAGCAGGAGAGGGAGTAGGCGGCGCATGCCGGATCATACGCTGCTAGGGCCAAAGCATTGGCTAGCTATTGACCCCTTCACCAAGGAATTCCGCTTTTTTCTTCTTAAACCTCGAGTACCGGTAACTCGGTGCTCTGTTTCTTCGCAACTTCCGCGGCAAGCAATCCAGCGATCCGGGTGAACGCTTTTGCACCCTTACTTTCCGGCGCCGAAATCACCAGCGGAATGCCAGCATCGCCACCCGTGCGGATGTCTGGGTTGAGCGGAATGGTGCCCAGGAAGGGAACCTCGTACTTCGCGGCCACCGCTTCTCCGCCACCACTACCGAAGATCTCGCCGCTCATGTTTTCAATTACACCCAAGATTGGGCACTTGACCTCTTGGCACATGCCCATGGCACGGCGCACGTCGGTCAGCGAAACTTCTTGCGGCATGGTGACCACGACTGCGCCGGTTAACGGGACAAGTTGAGCCAACGAAAGTTGGGCGTCGCCGGTTCCGGGAGGCATGTCGACGAGCAGGTAATCAAGCTCTTCCCAAAGCACGTCTTGCAAAAACTGCTGCAGCGCGCGGTGCAGCATCGGGCCGCGCCACATGACGGGTTGACCGTCTTCGACCAGACAGCCGACTGAAATCATTTTCACGCCGTGTGCTTGCAGCGGCGTGATGTGCTTGCCGTCGGTGGTGCCGGTGGGCACGCCAGCGAGGCCAAGCATGACCGGTAGGTTGGGGCCATAAATGTCGGCGTCGAGCATGCCGACGCGCGCCCCCGTTTGAGCCAGGGCGACGGCAAGGTTGACGGCGCAAGTGGATTTACCCACTCCGCCTTTGCCGGAGGTGACTGCGATGACGTTGCGCACGTTGCCGCCGAGTTGATTGCCTGCTGGCAGTGCGCTTTTGACCTTGGCGGTCAGGTTCACCGTTACCTGGTCGACGCCCTCCACGCTCATCGCCGCAGCTTCGGCTTGCGCTTTGAGCTCCTCCTTCACCGGGCAGGCAGGAGTGGTCAACTCGAGCGTGAACTTGGCTGCGCCGCCGCAGAACGCAAGATCTTGGACAAACCCCAACGTGACGATGTCCTTGTGCAAGTCTGGGTCCTGAACCTGGCCGAGGGCAGCGAGGATCTGTTCTTTGATTGGGTCGGTCATGGTGGCGTGTGGTGTCCTGAGGAAAGCAGCCGTAAAGTAGGCCTTAGTGGGCGGATTTCAAGTCGCAAGAACGGTTCCCCGCCCCGCTCCTCCAAGCCGCTACTCAAGCTGTTGGCAACCACAGATTCTAAGAAAAAGAAGGCCGTCGTGCTGCTTTCCGGCGGCCTCGATTCGGCCACCGTCGCCGCCTGGCTGACCGAACGCAATTTCGACGTCATCGGCTTGACCATTGATTACGGCCAACGCCATGCCGCCGAGTTGCGAGCGGCGTCGTTGGTGGCCGAGAAGCTGGGGCTGCACGAGCATTTGGTTCAGCGTTTGGATTTGCGGCCTGTGGGTGGTTCTGCGCTAACCTCGGCGACTGAGGTGCCGAAGTCCAGCGACCCACTTGCCGACGTCGCGGCGGATATCCCGGTCACTTACGTGCCGGCGCGCAACACCTTGTTTTTGTCGCTGGCACTGGGCTTGGCTGAAGCCCGCGGTGCCCATGATCTGGGCATTGGCGTCAACGCTTTGGATTACTCCGGCTATCCAGACTGCCGTCCGGAATTCATCGACGCCTTCCGCAAGGTTGCCAATTTTGGGACCCGCGAAGGGGTAGAGGGGCGGCCGTTCACCATTCACGCGCCGTTGCAGGATCTGAGTAAATTGCAAATTTTGCAATTGGCGTGTGAGTTGGGGGTGCCGGTGGAGGACACTTTGTCGTGTTACGACCCCAGTTTGGCGTCGGATGACTCCAGTTTGGCAAGGGGTGACTCCAGCAATGCCAAGCCGATCGGCAAAGGAATTCCATGTCGCCAATGCGACGCCTGCCGGTTGCGTCAGCGCGCCGAGTTGGAAATAGCGGAGTGGGACCCTTGCACTGCCGAGGTCGAGGTGCGGGAGGAAGTTCCCGCCGCCGAAATCCATCAGGTGCGGCACCGCAACCTGCGCGAAGGCGAACCGTTTGAGAAGGCGATTTACGACGTTGATGAAGAGCCGGGGACCTATCACTTTCTGGGTTTGATCGACGGCGAGCCGATCGGGTGCGTGACTTTGATTGAAGAAGAGGGCGCTGGAGTGGGGATCCGCCTGCGTGGCATGGGGGTGGACCATTCGCTGCGGGGGCAGGGCGTCGGCACGCGGATTTTGCGGGTGGCCCAGCGCTGGGCGGCCGATCGCGGTGATGGGATTTGGTGCAATGCGCGCGTGGCGGCGATGCGTTTGTATGCGCGGTCAGGCTTCCGGCGGATTGGAGAGGAGTTCGATATCGATCCGATCGGACCGCACTACGTGATGGTGTGGCCTGGATCACCGCAGGCGTAAAATCCGGCCATGAGCGAGCAAAAGCCCGTCGAAAAGCCGGTTCCGCAAGATTGGATGCAGGCGATGGAACGCCTGATGCAGGTGGTGGATACGTTGCGGTCGCCGGATGGTTGTCCGTGGGACATCAAGCAGACGGTGGAAACGCTGGCGCCGCATCTGGTCGAGGAAAGCCACGAAATGGCCGACGCCGTCGCGCGTGGGTCAGCAGCTGATACCTGCGAGGAGCTGGGGGATCTGCTGATGGGGGTGCTGATGATCGGTCGCGTGGCGAGTGAGAGCCGCGGTTTCGACACCGCCGATATTGCTCGTGGCATCACCACTAAGTTGATTCGTCGCCATCCTCATGTTTACGGCGAGGTTGAGGTCGAGGGGTCGGGCCAGGTGCTGCGCAACTGGGAGGCGATTAAGCTGCAGGAGAAGAAGGACAAGGGGGAGGAGGAGTCGATCCTCGGCGGCGTGCCGACGTCCTTGCCGGCGCTGCTGCGTGCTTACCGGGTTGGCCAAAAAGCCAGCAACGCCGGTTTTGATTGGCCGGATTTGAAGGGCCCCAACGCCAAGGTCGAGGAGGAGTGGACCGAATTCCAGGAGGCCGTCGATTCTGGCGACAAGCAACGCCAGACCGAGGAGCTGGGAGACTTGTTGTTTTCGGTGGTTAACGTGGCGCGAAAGCTCAAAATCGAGCCCGAGCTGGCCCTGCGCGGCACCATTGAGCGTTTCAGCCAACGCTTCCGCCAAGTCGAGCTGGATTTAGCCGCTCAAGGCAAGTCCCCCCAGGACTCGACGCTCGAGGAAATGGACCGTCTTTGGGACAAAGCCAAGGAATCCCAGACTGGCGAATAATTTTTGCCCAGTCCGCTTGACCGAATCAAGCCCACGCCTCTATACTCTCCGGCCAAACAGCGGGGGTGTGGCGCAATTGGTTAGCGTACCAGACTGTCGATCTGGTGGTTGCGAGTTCGAG
>CAZMDZ010000156.1:6121-8770 GCA_964565175.1 uncultured Planctomycetales bacterium | reverse complement strand
TTGATAGGTTGTTAGATGCATTGGAAACCGGAACGGCTGAATCACGTTCTCAGCTGCAACCCCTGTGGCTGCTGGCCAATCGCAAATTGGATCAAGGAGCGGCTCGCCGACAATGGTTATCGGATTGGAGTCGCCAGCTGGGGGCAGGCGCGGTTGGGTTTTTGGACCAAGAAGGACCTCGATGGGTGGCCTTGAGCTTGGTTGCCAATTCCCTCGCCGCGGAAGAACAGGAAATGTTGCAAGGCTACTCACCCGTCTTCCAAGCCAAGATGGATCATCCATTTACCGATGAGTTTTACGCCGATTTGGCTACTTTTTTGACCTCCGCGGAGTTCCGGTTTTTTCTGCGGTAATCCGGCACTCTGGCTGAATCCGCTTCTCCAAATCAAAGCAGTTCGGTAGGCTGTAGATGCCCCCTGGACCCTCAAAGGTCCTCATGTCAACCACCGGTCTCCATTGCTTAGGGCTAGCGGCTTTTTGTCTGCTGGCAACCGCCTCCACATCTGCAGCTCAGACCACATTGCTGAGCGAAGATTTCCGTTCTGGCACCTTCCCGCCTGTTGGCTGGACGGAAGTGAATAACAGCGTCAGCTTCGGCTGGGAAGAAGATGTCACCGAATACGCCTTCCACGACGACTTTCACGGTGCCAACGACAACCATTTGCTGACTCCAGTTCTGGATCTGTCGACGGTTTCGGCGGTGTATTTGCACGCCGTTCAAGAGCTGACTTTCTCGCAGTACATGGATACATGCTCGGTTGACGTGACTCTTGATGGAGGCTTAAGTTACACCCAAGTTTACGTCGAAACTTCCCAGGTTGACGGTGCTCAGGTGCTTGAAGTCGACCTCTCCGCCTTTGCTGGCCAAGCAGCTGCCCAAGTCAGCTTTCATTACGTCGGTGACTTCGCCAACGAGTGGCGGATTGATGAAGCGCTGATCGATGACCTGCCTTATGAGGACCCGCCTTATTGGCCCGATTTGCCGACGGTTTTCGCCTCGGCTGAAAATTTTTGGGAGACCTTTGACAACTTCTCCGGAACGGTTCCTCCGCATTTGGCCGTTAATCGGCTGAATAACATCACCCGCGATTTTGACCCAGATGCCTGGTGCAATATCGGGCAGCTCGGTCCGTGCATCCAAGCTCACTCTGGCCAATACTGCTTGGAGATGGGATTAGATCCCGCCGGAACACAATTTCACGAAGTTTCCAACGCCATGATCGTCGGGCTCGATGGCACCGGTGTCACCAACTTCGTCATGGGTTTTCAGGCCATTTACTTCGGGGAAGAACCGCACGCAGACGATGGGCTCTTTCTCAGTGACGATGGCATCCATTGGGTGCCGCTGCTTTTGAATTGGGAAAACCTGATCGGTGCGGGCAACATCGGAACTTGGGAACCGATGGTGGTGGACTTATCCTCGACTTCGGTCGACGTCTCTGGTCCGTTTTACCTCGCTTTCTGCCAAGCCGACGACTACCCCTATGGTGGACTGGACGGCGTCGGCATTGATGACATCGTCATCGGCACTTTGCCGCCGTTGCTCTACAACGTGCAAAATTTGGTCGCCGGTCAACAGGCTCATTTCACGGTCACCGGAGCAGCGTCTACCTCGCGCATTGTTTTGGCCTATTCGCTGACTGGATCAGGACCTGCGAACACTGCCTACGGTTTGGCGGCGATGACCGAACCGATTTACCAAATTGGAATGTGGCTGCCCGATGCCAGTGGCAGGCTCGATGTCGACCTCAACATTCCACCGACTGCTGCTGGAGTCCCTGTTTGGACCCAGGCGCTGGAAGTCACAAACTACGGCGCTGGCATCTTTTCCAACGCTTTGGCGCTGGTGATTCAGTAAATCAACCCGGTTTACCTCCCAGCGGCTTTGTGCCGATAGGAGTGTTGCTCCATGCCTAAGGGGGTCCAACCCCGACCCGGGTGGGAGCGGCGCCCGTATTCTGTTCGCAGCCCAGCAGACCTCAACAGCCATCCATGAATCGCGGAATCCTGATCAGCCTGATCGTAGTCGCCGTTGCGGCTACCGCAGCCGTCCTGTTTTTCCCAGGTGGGGAACCCTCCCCATTGGACCCACTGGCAGTCGAGGATGGCGGCCAAAACACGGCCGGTCAAGAAATCGATAGTGCCAGCCTAGAGCAGGGGGGGGCACGGACAGCCACCCAAAGCCAAGAAGATCCTAGCCAGTCACTGGAATCCGATCCGACCACCATCGTCGGTATTATCCGTGGCTCCGATACTGGAAAACCACTGCCCAAAGCGCGATTGGTTTACAGCCACCGGCAATTTGGCGGCGCTGGCGCTGGCTGGAATCCATCGGCAATTCGGTCGATTGGCGATCACTGCGATAAATATGCGCGTTTCCAAATGTCGGCTGCAGGCCGTCACAACGTACTGGAGCTGGTTGTTTGGGCGCCTGGCTACTCGGTTGCCCGGTACTCCGATTTAATGCTAGGCGACGTTCTCGAGATCGATTTGCAGCCTTCGGTTGTGGTCACCGGTTCGGTGGTTGACCCGCAAGGCCGCCCAGCCGCACAAACTAGGGTCAAGTTGTTTGACCCGAACCATTCTTTGGATGGTTACCCGTTGACAGGGTTGACGGACGAAAATGGCAACTTTCAGATTGCCGCTTCG
>CAZMDZ010000156.1:0-6111 GCA_964565175.1 uncultured Planctomycetales bacterium | reverse complement strand
CGCAACAGCCCGGGGTAAGCCTCGAAGTTCGATCCGGTGCCGGTACCGCATTGCTAGATCAAAGCCTGGATGTGAAACCGGGAATGGCCCCAGTCGAGGTCGTCTTGGGCGGCAATTTATCGCTCTCTGGTTCCATTGCCGACGATATGGGACGTGCGGTCGTTGGTGCCAAGCTGAGCTTGAAGAAGAAGGGGCAACGGACCATTACCGAGGCCGTTTCAGAGGATGAAGGCAAGGTCTTGGTTTACGGCTTGGAAACGGGCGAGTGGTCGTGTTCGATTCAGGCTACCGGCTTTGCTGTGCAAAGCCATGACGTCGTCATTGGTTCTGGTAATGCGGCACCTTTGCATGTTGTTTTGGTCCGCAACAGTAGCTTGCGGGTAACTGCCATCGATGGCAAAGAACGGCCGTTGAAGGGCGCTATTCTGCAATTGGTGGCCGATCCAATTGGTGAATATTCACACCTTAAGTTTCAGCCTGCAACGACCGATGCCGACGGCGTCGCCATCTTTCCACAGGTGCCTCCGGGGCGTTATGTGATCGGTCCCGAAAACCGCGCTGGCCAATCGTTGACCGCGTTGTTCGAACTGGAAGGCGAAAGAGCCGGTGGCAAGAGTACTGCAGGGTTTTCGAAGTTACTGAATGTTTTGCCGGGGCAAGAAACCAAGGTCGAATTGATGCTGAAGCGCCACGGTGTTCTAACCGTAACTGTTCGTCGCAATGGCGATCCGGTGGTTGGCGCGCGTGGTCGATTGATTGAGGTCGACACCAGCAAGAAGCGCGACCGCGACGCCGAAGACTTGTCCAACCTTGATGGTGAGCTGGTGTTTCCGGCGGTGTGGATGGGGGAATACGTGCTCGAAATTCAAGGTGCGCCCAACGAAGCTACTGTACGCAGAGAATTGACTTGCGGGCGTGGAGTGAATAGTTACGCCGTTGATTTGCCTGGCGGTAGTTTAGGCGGCATCGTGATGGCCGATGGCAAGCCCGTCGCAGGTGCAGATTTAGCCTTGGCGCGGCGTGGACAAGATTTCACCTCGATGGCGAAAACGGCCGCTGATGGCAGTTTTATGCTCATTGGTTTTGAGGCGGGCAACTACAAGCTCCGCATCACAACGCCCGACCACCTGCCGTGGGAGCTGCAAGATTTGCAACACGACGGCTCAAACGTCGATCTCGGCACCATCACCCTAGAAACTTCTTGCCGAGTGGCGGGCAAGATCACTGGTTTGAAACCGTCGGCGAATGATTTCTTGGGGCCGATTATCCACGCCTTGGATATGCAGGGCAACGGCTTGGCCACCCGACCGATCAACCAAAATGGCACCTTTGTTTTTGAATCACTGCCCACTGGTGCGGTACGGCTAAAGGTCGTAAGTGGTGGTCGAGAGGTCCATAGCCAGACGGTTCAGCTGCCGCTCAGCGGTGATTCGTTGCTCATCGAGCTGTAATTTCAGCTAGCCAGCCGTGCGTTAGCGGAGTGCCCCTCCGCCAACTGCTAGACTCGTCGGTGGCATGAGCAAATCCCTCCTTGTTTCCGCTGCCCTGTTGTGCTGCGCGCCGTCGTTGGTTGGACAGACCACGTTGTTGAACCAAAATTTCAACTCTGGCAGTGTTCCGCCCTCTGGTTGGTTAGAGTCGAATAATGGTGCCAGTGAAGGTTGGATTGCCGATGCCAGCGGAACCATGGCCTTGCACAGTGACGTTGCTGGCTGGAATGACAACGCTTTGATTAGCCCTGAGATGGACCTGACCGCCGTAAGTCAGGCATTTATCCATGGAGTACAAGGCCAGAATTTCTCCGCCTGGCGAGAACTGAATCGAGTGGAGATCACTTTGGACGGGGGCTTGAGCTTCCAAACCATCGGTCAATTCAGTGGGCCTGATGGGCAGGGGTACAACTTCCATTTCGATCTGAGCAGCTACATCGGTCAGAGCGCGGTTCAGCTCAGCTTTCGTTATCAAGGTAGTTATGCCAATGAGTGGTTCCTCGATCACGTGGTCGTCGACGATCAAAATCCACCGCCGCCCGCCCCGCATTGGCCCAATTTGCCAACCACCTTTGTTTCCGGCGTAACTTGGATGGAAGACTTCGATTCCATCACCGTCGGCAACTTGCCGTCGCATATGGAGGTGAACTCTGTGAATTCCTACACCCGGTTGGCGGACCCAGAAGGGTGGTGCAACGTTGGCCAATTGAGTGGGTCAAACGGAGCCTATTCTGGTTCCAATGCATTGGAAATGGGACTGATTCCTGGATCAGTGGAATACCACGATGTCAGCAATGCGCTCATTCTTGGGTTAAACGGTTTTGGAATCGATGACTTCCATTTCAGTTTCCACGCGCGCCAATTCGGCGATTAAATCTCCCCAGACGATGGCATCTGGCTTTCGACCGACGGCAGCCAATGGAGCCAGGTCGTGGGGGATTGGGTCACTCTGACAGGTGGCACTTTGCTTGAGGGGGAATGGCGAACGGTGAGCTGCGATCTATCCTCAACGGGCCTGGATTTGAGCGGCGACTTTTACTTGGCTATCGCCCAGCAAGACAATTATCCCTACAAATCTCAGGACGGGATCGCTGTGGATCAACTTGCTTTGGACCGGCCTGTGATGGATGCCCTCAATCTTGTCGTTTCTGAGGTGGCAACCTTAACTGTTGAGAACGTAGACCCTTCCAGCATTGTTCTGCCTTTGCGCTCATTCTCAGGTGGGCTGACTCCAACCGCTTTTGGCCTGCTCAATCTTGGCCAGCCCTTCGAAAGCCTAGGCTTCCTGACCCCCGACGCCTCAGGAATTGCCCAGGCGCAGTTCCAAGTTCCCTTTCTTGCTAAGGGCTTGACCTTCTATTTGCAGAGCTTGGAAATCAAGGGATTGCACGCTCGAATCTCTAACTTACTGATCGAAAAGGTTACAAATTGAAACAAAGCACTTAGTTAAGCTCTTTTTCCAGTTTCCTAATATTTTTAAGAAATACCTGAATTCTGGCGGGTATTCCTTTAGGATAATTTTTTCCCCTGGGCCGCCAAGGCCTTCCTCATCTTCCCTTGGAATCAAACTCAATGTTGCGTAATCTCCTCATTGGCGCCGGCCTCGTCGCTCTTGCTAGCAACGCCGCTGCTCAAACTACTCTCCTCACTGAATCTTTTGATTCGGGCGTCGTTCCTCCAACTGGCTGGACCGAAGCAAACAATGGTGTTTCTGCTGGTTGGGAACCAGACTTTACTGGTCTGAAGGCCTGGCACGACGATTACACCGGTGCCAACGACAACGGCTTGATGAGCCCGGCTTTCGATGCAACGGCTGTTACCGAAATGTACATGCACGCCATTCAGGACCAAGCATTCGCTTCCTGGCGTGACCAAAACTTGGTTGAAGTCACCCTCGATGGTGGTCTGACCTACACCACGGTTTACTCCGAAACTACTGGTACCAGTGCAGACGGTATC
This sequence comes from uncultured Planctomycetales bacterium, assembly GCA_964565175.1. GTDB lineage: Bacteria > Planctomycetota > UBA1135 > UBA1135 > UBA1135 > JACNIZ01. The sequence continues at coordinate 2,662 of CAZMDZ010000156.1, read as the reverse complement.
GGCCTGGAAGCAGACATGTCGGCCTTCGCTGGCAACGCTGGCGTTCAGGTAAACTTCCACTACATTGGCGACTACGCCAACGAGTGGGACATCGTTGACATGCTCATCGACGACATTGCTCCACCGCCACCACCACCAACTTGGGCGCACCTTCCAACCACCTTCATGCCGGCCGACGGTTTCCGCGAGAACTTTGAGTCTCTCGGTGGTGTAGTTCCTAGCCACATGGCTGTGAACATGCTGGATTCCGGTACTCGCCTGGACTACGCCGATGCGTGGTGCAACGTTGGTCAACTGGCTGCATGCACCTCCCCATACGATGGTGCCACTAACTTGGAAATGGGTCTGCTTCCTGGCAGCACCAACTACTACGACGTTTCTAACGCTCTGATCATCGGCCTGAATGGCGCCGGTGCTACCGACATGACGATGAGCTTCCAAGCCATCGACTTCGGTGAAGAGCTGAGCGACGATGATGGCGTCTTCGTTTCCAGCGACGGCCTCAACTGGGAAGCTTGCATGACTGACTGGGCCGCGAACGCTGGCTTTGAAGTTTACAGCTTGGCAACTTGCGATCTGGGTTCGACCTCCGTTGACACCTCCGGCGACTTCTACGTTGCGATCGCTCAGCAGGATAACTTCCCTTACGGTTACCTGGATGGCATCGGTGTTGACAACATCACCGTTAGCTGCCCAGTTTACGCTGTGAGCAACTTGGTTGCTGGTGGAACTGCCAACTTGGATCTGTCGGGTGCCATCCCAGGTGCTTACGTCTACTTGGCATACTCGTTGACCCCAGGCCCGACTGCCACCCCTTACGGTTTGGCTGACCTCGGCTCGCCTTACACCATCATTGGCAAGTTCTTCGCTGACGCCTCTGGTAACGTCAACGTCACCATGCCTATTCCTGCGATCGCCGCTGGCATTACCGCTTGGACTCAGGGCTTGGAGATCACTCCAACCACCGCACGCTTCTCCAACGGCCTGAAGGTCACGGTACTGTAAGCATCGGTGTTCCTAGGTGCCTGTGAAGGTACTTCGAGGTCCTGTTCTTCGGAGCAGGACCTCTTTTATTTGGATCGCTTAGGATAGAAGACGGAACTCCCCAGGACTTTACAGTCCACCTCCCACCTCCCTCCCCAGGAAACTCAATGCCTCGCACTCTCCTCCTCAGTGCAAGCTTGTTGGCCACCGCTGGCAACGCTTTTGCGCAAACCACTTTGTTCACCGAAGACTTTACTTCCGGAGTCGTTCCGCCCGCTGGCTGGGTGGAAAACAACAACGGCGTGTCTGCCGGCTGGGAACCAGATTCTTCTGGCACCATGGCGTGGCACGACGATTTCCACGGCCTCAATGACAACAGTCTGCTGAGCCCAGCCTTTGACGGCACTTCGGTGACCGAGATGTACCTGCATGGTTTGCAGGGCCAGCTTTACCCCACTTGGCGCGACCAAAACTTGGTGGAAGTCACTTTGGACGGGGGACTGACTTATACCGTCGTTTACGACGAAGACGGTTTGGACTCGGCCTCTAGCCTTCCACTGGAAGCGAACATCAGCGCCTATGCAGGCTTAGCGGGCATCCAACTCAATTTCCGTTTCATCGGCGATTACGCCAACGAATGGGAACTGGAAAGCTTGCTGGTTGACGACGTCGCGCCACCACCACCGCCACCAAATTGGACTCACTTGCCAACGGCATTTGTACCAGTCGCGGGGTTCCGCGAAAACTTTGACTCACTCGGCGGCGTATTGCCCAGTCACATGACTGTCAACATGCTTGACTCTGCAACCCGCGCCGACCACCCCGATGCATGGTGCAATGTAGGCCAACTGGCTACATGTCTTCAGCCATACGATGGTGCCAACAATTTGGAAATGGGCCTGCTTCCAGGCAGCACCAACTACTACGAAGTTTCCAACGCCTTGGTCATCGGTCTGAACGGCGCCGGAGCAACCGACTTGACGATGAGCTTCCAAGCCATCGAATTCGGTGAAGAGTTGAACGCTGATGATGGCGTCTTTGTTTCCAGCGACGGCCTCATCTGGGAAGCCTGTCTGACCGACTGGGCGACCCATGCTGGTTTCGAGGTGTACGACTTGGCCACTTGCGATTTGGCCTCCACAACCGTGGATACCTCGGGTCAGTTTTACGTCGCCATCGCGCAGCAGGACAACTTCCCGTACGGATACTTGGATGGCGTTGGCGTGGATAACATCGCCATCAGCTGCCCGGTCTATACGGTGAGCAACTTGGTTGCAAATGGCAGCGCCACCATCCAGTTGGCGCATTCGGTTTCGGGTGCTTATGCCACTTTTGTTTACTCGCGCACCCCTGGACCATCGGTGACACCATTTGGCTTGGCGGACTTCGGTTCAACCTACACCATTTTCGCGCAGCATGCGGTTGACCTCAATGGCGAGGTGAACTTCTCGTTGCCCATCCCACCGCTGGCTGGCGGCCAAACGTTCTGGACTCAGGTTCTCGAACTCACGCCGACGACCTCCCGTTTCTCCAACGGGCTTAAATTAACCGTTCAGTAGGCTGCGGGCTTAATCGCCCTATTCCTCACTTACGATCGCCGACAACTCCGGAAGGAAGCCGTGCACGATGCGGCCCTGAAGGAGCTTGTCGGTTTGATCGTTTTTATCCAGGTAATCGC
>CAZMDZ010000155.1:0-8776 GCA_964565175.1 uncultured Planctomycetales bacterium | reverse complement strand
CATGCGCATTTATTAAGAAATTTGGTAGCAAATCAAACCGCTCTGTCCCCGCGCCTGGGAACAACGCCACGCCGAATCGTCTTAGGTGGCCTGCCCCCTCGCCTTTTCGGATTGCCAAAACTAACTCCATGACTTCCGCCCTACTCTTGGCTGCAGGGAAAGCCACCCGCTTAGGGGAATTGCGCGATCAATACGCCAAAGCTTGTGTACCCATTGGCAAAACCACGCCGCTGCGCTTCATGATGGAGCAATTGGCAGAGAGCGGCGTCACCGAAATCTGGGTCAACTTGCATTGGCGGGCAGAGCAAGTTCGTGAACACGCCTTACAGTCGGCAAGTCAAGGAGTAGAAGTTCGATTCCTAGAAGAACCGCAGTTGCTCGGCACTGGCGGCACCTTGCTGGAATGCTTTCGCCAACGCGGCCTAATGCCTGATTTGGTTGCCAATGCCAAGCAGTTTGGCGACGTCGATTTTTCTGCTTTGCTGAAGCAACCGGTGGGATCGCTGGTTTTGCATCCACCATCCCCCCTGGCAGACTTCGGCGGCCTTTGCTACGACGATGATTCACGCATCACTGGGCTGCTGCCGAAGTCAGAGGCGGCGCATGCCACGAGCGCCACTGCCCAAGCCGCGGTTTACACCGGAATCTGCCGCCCTGATCCAGCCTGGCTGCCTTTCTTAGTAGCCGCACGCAACGCAAAGCCTGATGACGTGCTGTGCATGGTCCGCCACGGCATGCTCCCTGCTATGGCCGACGGCGTTTTCCCCCATGCTTGGCTGCACCATGGCGAATGGTGTGAAATCAGCACCCCGGCACGCGTGCAGGCGGTCGCTGAGCAATTTAAAGCAAGGGCGCGTCGGCATCGCGAAGGATGCGTTTCGCACCCCGACGAGCAGTAACTCCACGCTCGTCGAGCATTTCGAGCAACGGCATCAAAAACTTACGGGTGGTTCCAAAGCGATCGCGTATGGCTGGGATTTCTAAGCCGTTGCCCTGCAGTTGGGCAACCACCATCTGGCGCAGCTCTTCGACCGCGGCGAGGGCAAAAACCAAGGACCCTTCCACCAAGATCACCTTGGCTTGGTCTTGCAGCAGCTCAACCACAGCTTTTGCGCGTCCATCGGCAAAGCCATTTTGCAGCTCCAAATCGGCAATCGACGGCGGCGTCAAACCCGACTGACCCAAGCTTTGCATGACCTTGTCGGCGTCGATCAGCCAATCCTCGGCGGGCTCGGCACCGACGATCCCCCAATGCAAACCAGGTTGCCGCAACAAGCCAAGGATCTCGATTTCATGATCCTGAAGCTTCTGCAAACTAGGGAACTTTTTTTTGCCCAATCGTTCGCGCAAACGGCCGACGGGAATGCGAACGCGGTGCGGATGAGCCTTGCGCCAATGCGCCAAGATGCCTTGAACCTCTTGAGCCAACGCTCCGGCTTGGCCCATGCCCAAAAAGCGGCCGGCCGACATCTCGCGCACGCTGCCGTTGGCGCAAGCGCGTTGCAGCAAACCTTCAGTCGCTTCTTTTTGCCAGCCTAAATGCTTAGCAATCGAAGCGACATCTTGCTCGCCGACTCCAGGCTGCTCAAGGTAGCGCACAATCATTTCAAGCGGCTGATCAACTGCGCCTGCCAAACGGGTTAATGATTCGCGCTCTTGTTGATCTTTGCGCCGCAAACGATGCTGAGCAAAAGCAAGGAAACGACCGGCACCGAGGTTTATGCCAGGACTGGGGCGGCGCAGCAACATGCGCTCGCCTGGCACCAAAGCCAGCGGTTGATTGAGATCGAGGTCGACTAGGTTGACTTCGCCATCCAGCAATTCAGGCGGCAAGAAAATTCGCCCTTCGACGGCTGCGGTACCAGCCAACACCTGGACCTCGCTAGCGTGCTTGGGCGGCCGCACCCCAGGCAACATTTTCAAGGCAACCCGCAGCAGCTTGCCTTCGCCCAAACTACCGGGCGCGGCTAAAACGTGCCCACGCGCACAATCGTCGGTACCGAAATCCGGCAGGTTGATGGCAGTACGAAGACCTGGCTGGGCAACACCAGCTTCGCGCCCATGCACGTGGACGCGGCGCACTCGACTGCTTTTGCCCCCCGGCATAACCTGCAAGGTCTGTCCTTCTTCCAGCATGCCGCTGGCGCAAACGCCGGTGGCGACGGTTCCCGCTCCATGCAAGGCGAAACTGCGCTGCACCGGCAGGCGGAAAGCATGCGGGGATTGCTCCATGCGATCGCGGGCCGATTCGGCCATCTGCCGGAGAGCGGCGCGGAGTTCCTCCATGCCGCTGCCGGTGTGAGCGCTGACCGGCAAGATCGGTACCTTTTCCCAACTGGTTCCTTCGATCAACTCTTCGACGTCGGCGGCGGCAAGTTCGAGGGTTTCTTCGTCGGCGAGGTCGGCTTTGGTTAGGGCGATGATGCCGTGCTGCAGGCCGAGCAGTTGCAGCACTTCAAAGTGCTCGCGGGTTTGCGGCATAACGCCATCGTCGCAAGCAATGACAAGAACTGCGGCCCCCATGCCGGTTGCCCCTGCCACCATCTTTCGCACCATGCGTTCGTGACCGGGAACGTCGACGAAGCCATTTTCGTAGCCGTCGGCGTAGGCCATCTGGGCGTACCCCAGGTCGAGAGTGATGCCGCGTTCTTTTTCCTCTTGCCAGCGGTCCGGATGGGTCCCGCACAGCGCTTCAATTAATGCGCTTTTGCCATGGTCAATGTGACCGGCAGTGCCGATGACGACCGGGACGGGTTGCAGCTGATTCATGGAGGGGTGACACCGAGGTGCGGGGACGGAAGGATAGAATAGTGACATGGAGCCGGTTTCCCGATCCTCTGCAAAACCTTGTTCGGAAAAACCGGTACTCAGCCTGGGTCGGTACCTGAAGAGCGTGTATGGCCGCCGTCTGCGTCGGGTGATGCTCGACCTGGGCTTGACTTGCCCCAATCGGGACGGCGAAAAGGGCTATGGCGGTTGCATTTATTGCACCGTTTCAGGCAGTGGCACAGGTGCTTCCAAACGGCGGGAAACTTTAGACGTGCAATGGCAAGAGGGTTTGAAGCGAGTGCGTCGCCTGAACCCCGAGGGCAAAGCGGCAATTTTGTATTTCCAGTCCTACTCCAACACCTACCCAGACCTTAATCCACTCGCCGAAGGATTGAATCAAATGCAGCAGTGGGCAGACGTCGCGCCAATTTTGTCGATTGGCACGCGGCCTGATTGCTTCAGTCGCGAGGCGGCTGAGTTGATCGCTGCTCAGACTGAAAACTTTGACCAAGTATGGGTGGAGTTCGGCCTAGAAACCGCCGACGACGAGGTGCAAAAGCGGATTGAGCGCTTCGATACGCTCGACTCTTTCTACCGCGCCTGTGAGTTGGCGACTGAATATGGCTTGCACAAGATCTGTCATTGCATTGCTGGCTTGCCGGGTGAAAAAGAAGGCGGCTTGCTGCGCCAAGTGGAAGCCGCGCGCCAAGCAAATGTACAGGGCATCAAGTTCCATCAGCTGATGGTTTTGCGCCGGACGCAGCTGGCAAAACAATGGATGGATGGCGGCATCGAACTGCTCGACGCCGAGAGCTACGCCCAAATGGTCGCTGACGCCGTCGAAGTGCTGCCAGCCGATATTGTCGTGCACCGACTTGTCGCCGAGTCGCCAGCCGAAGAATATCTTGCACCCCAACCCTGGCCCGGCCGAGGATCGGTCCATTCCCGCATCGAAAACATTCTGCGCGAACGCAGCAGTTGGCAAGGTAAATTGCTTGCCCAGGTCTAGCCTGGGCAGATCCCTCTCCGTCAAATCGTATCCCACGTTATGCAACTGAAAATCGCCACCCTCGCGCTGCTTGGACTCAGTGCCTGCGCCACTATTTCGCCGACTTACGTGCCTCAAGCTGACATCGACATGGTCGTAGTCAAATCGGTCCGCATTCCCGATTCTGAACCGTGGTATAGCCGCTTCGCCAGCCATACTTGGATCGAAGTCCATCAAAAAGGCGAGACCGAATGGCAGCGCATCGAAGCCAATACCTCCCCGCGCATCGAAAACATCCACCCGTCGATTGCGAATCACAATGTGCGCTGGGGTCGGGATGTTGAAATCATCGCCGTCTTCCTGCTCGAAGACGCCGCCACCATGATTCCCCCAATCCTCTCCTCGGCCAAACATCACGCCGAAGGCTTCGAGTACCGCGCCTACCCCGGCCCTAACAGCAACACCTACGTCGCCCGCATTCTCGACGACATCCCCGGCATGGACGTTGAGCTCCCCCACAACGCCGTCGGCAAGGACTACACCACCACCTTTCACGCCGGCATCACCAACACCCGCGACGGCCTCCACCTAGACATCCCCTTCCTAGGTGCCAGCCTCGGCTACCAACAGGGGGCCGAACTCCACCTCATCGGCCTAACCGCCGGCTTCAGCCTCTGGCCGCCAGCTCTAAAAATCCCCTTCCTCCCGCGCATAGGCTTCTCCCCCGGCCTAACCCGTCTCCCTGAATAACCACCGATCAACCCACAACAAACAAAAAAAGCGCGATAGCCAAAGCTACCGCGCTTGAATGGTGAGGGCACCAGGACTCGAACCTGGGACTTATTGGTTAAAAGCCAACTACTCTACCAACTGAGTTATGCCCCCGAGGGCGGGTCTACCGCCCTGCGAGCCGCAGAGTGTAACGTCTGCCGATCAAACAGTCATGATCTCTTCGGACTTGTTTTTACAAAGTTCGTCGATTTTTGACTCGTGCTCTTTGAGCACATCTTGAATCCGCGTTTTGCCCTGTTTGACGTCATCCTCAGACAGAACCACGTCGCGGTTCTTGTCTTTGGCTTCGGTCTCCAGTTCGCGCAAAAGGTCGCGACGAACGTTGCGCATGGCGACGCGAGCATCTTCGCCCAGCGATTTGACCCGGCCAGCCATTTTCTGGCGCTGTTCCTGCGACAAAGCTGGAATGTTAATGCGCAAGGACCCGCCTTCAATTGCTGGGTTTAAGCCCAGGTCAGAAGCCATAATGGCCTTTTCAATGTCCTTCAACGCAGATCCGTCAAAAGGCTTGACCAGCAGGCAGCGGGCGTCGGCAACGCTGACGTTGGCGATTTGGGCGAGCGGAGTTTTCTGCCCGTAGTAATCGACGCGCACGTTGTCCAGCAAGCCTGCGCTTGCCCGACCGGTACGGATGCCACGGGTTTCATCGAGGAAGTGCTGGACAGACTTGTCCATGCGCTCGATGGCAGATTCGACAAAAGGTTCGATTGGGGACGACATGGTTAGCTAATCCTGGATCCTACTTTATCGCCGCGAGCGGCGCGTACAACACCGTCGGGCGCATCCATGTTAAAGACTACGATCGGCAGATCGTTCTCTCGGCAAAGGGCGAAGGCGGTCAAATCCATGACTCGCAGCTCCTGCTCCAGCACCTCAGCGAACTTCAATTCTGGCAAGAACTGGGCATCGTCGAACTTTTTCGGGTCTTTGTCGTAAACCCCGTCGACCATGGTCGCTTTCATCAGCAGGTCGCACTCCAACTCGGCACCGCGCTGAGCAGCAGCGGTATCGGTAGTGAAATACGGGCTGCCTAACCCACCGACCAAAATAACAACGCGCCCCTTTTCCAAGTGGCGGATCGCCCGGCGGCGGATGAAGGGCTCGCACACTTTGTGTACGTCGACGGCGGACATCACTCGGGTTGACACGCCATTGGCTTCCAGCGCGTCGCACAGCGCCATGCCATTAATCACCGTCGCCAACATGCCCATGTAGTCGGCGGTGCCGCGTTCGATCCCCAGTTGTTTGGACTGGGCACCACGCAAAATGTTGCCACCGCCAATGACGGTGGCAACTTGGATTCCATCAGAAATCAGCTCGCGTAATTGCTTGGCAAGAATGCGAACCCGCTCTGTATCTAGAGCAGTCTCACCCTCTTTAGAAAAGCCTTCTCCACTGACCTTCAGCAAGAGACGACGACAAGCTTTGTAGGGTGAGGACTCTGTCACTCGCAGTTACCTATGAGCCCAGCTCGAAGCGGGCGAAGCGGTTGACCTTGATGTTTTCACCCATCTTGGCGATCGCGGCAGTGACGCGGTCGGCAACGGTCATCGACGGATCTTTGACAAATTCTTGCTCAAGCAGCGCACGCTCCTTGATGAACTTGTCGATCCTACCGCCAACAATCTTCTCTTTGATCTCGTCAGGCTTGCCTTGCATGTCTTCGGAGTCGAGCAGAATGCGACGCTCTTCTTCTACCAATTCCGAAGGCACCTCGGATGCCTCAACACCCAAAGGCGACGGAACAGTAGCAGCAACGTGCATGCACAGATCGCTGCACAGCGACTCGAACTCGTCGCCACGGGCAACGAAGTCAGTTTCGCAAGCGATCTCAACCATCACGCCGACGCGCTGGTTGTGGTGAATGTAGGAGTAAACACGGCCTTCGGCGGTGTCGCGCTCAGCGCGCTTCTCCGCCGACTTCAAGCCCTTCTTGCGAAGGTACTCGTATGCCTTTTCCTCGTCGCCACCGGATTCAACCAGGGCTTTTTTGCAGTCCATCATGCCGGCACCAGTTTTGGTACGCAGAGCAGAGACGGCCTTCGCGGTGATCTGGGTCATCGTTCAGTAATTGCTGGGAGGAGATTACTCCGACTTTTCTGCCTCGGGCTTCTTGGCAGAGGAATCAGAATCTTTCGATTCGTTTTCAGGGTGAGGTTGAATTTCAACAGGACGGTTGACGCCACCAGGCATCGGTACGCGTAGGCCTTGACGAGGACCGCCTTGACCCTGGCCACCGCCTTGACCCTGGCCACCGCCTTGCTTGCCACGACCACGGCCGCCGCCTTTGCCACCTTGGCCGCCACCTTGACCACCGCCACCAGGGCCTCCGGGTCCGCCAGGACCACCAGGGCCACCAGGGCCACCAGGGCCTCCAGGGCCGCCAGGACCACGACGTCCGCCTGGGCCGCCACGACGACCACCACGGGTCGGACGCGGAACCGGAGCATCGGTCGGAAGATCGCGGGTTTGAGTGGGTTCCGGCACACCGCGCTCCTTGCGCAGAGTCTTACCGGCGTCGGCTGCGTCGAACAGGTGATCCAAAATCATGGTCACCGAACGAATGGCGTCGTCGTTGCATGGAATGTGAACATCGCTGTGATCTGGATCACAGTCGGTGTCAATGATGCCAACGATGGGAATGCCCATGCGATGTGCTTCGCGAATGGCTTTGCGCTCGGTCTTGGTATCCACCACGACCATGGCGCCAGGCAAACGGAACATGTCGCGAATGCCGTGCAAGTTGCGGAACAGTTTGGCCTTTTCGCGGTTGAAGCGAGCGAGTTCTTTTTTGGTCATCACCGAGGTGCGACCTTCTTCCTCGCGCTTCTCCATGTCTTCAAGGTGCGCGATTCGCGACCCAATGACATCGAAGTTCGTCAGCGTGCCGCCAATCCAGCGGTCGCTCACGTATGGCATTCCGGTTTTATCTCGCGATTGCGAGACCACGCTACGAATTTGTTGCTTGGTACCAACGAACAGAACGTCGTTGCCACCGGCGACAATTTCGCGCACGAAGTGTTTAGCCCTCAAGATTCCTTTGATGGTTTCTTTGAGGTCAATGATGTGGATTCGGTTTCTGGACTCGAGGATGTATTTATCCATCTTCGGGTTCCAGCGACCAACTCGGCATCCGATGTGTGCACCGGCATCCACTAACGCCTTCACTGAGAGATCAGACATGCGCTACCCGTGTTGGGTCTATCTTGAGTTTTTAGGATTCATTCCCCAGGGAGTCTGGAAAATGAGCCGGACATTCTAAACCATGCAAGCACCTAGTCAATCAAAGCCTCGCTTGCACTTGAGGATTTTTCAGATTTGCAAATTTCTAGCGTGATAGCCTTCTTGTGGACCTATGCCCCCCCGGCTTCCCCACTCCGCCAGCAATGCGCAAGAGCTGGCCATTTTAGACCACCGCGGAGACGATCTGCGACGGCTCGGGGACCATTTTGCCCAGCGTGGCTACCATGTCAGGACCAGTACATGCTTGGAGCAAAGCATGGAAATCCTTGACAGTAAAGACCTTGCGGCTGCAATTGTAGCGCCTCTTACGCTTTCGCCTGAAACCTTGGAGTGGCAAACGTTGCTGGCAAGGCTTTCCCCCGCCAGAGAAGTTCCTTGGCTACTTTTACCCTGGGAAGGTATAGTTTCCAGTCAACTGGCAGATTTGTTGCACCAAGAAATGGCTTTGGTTGATTGGGTCAAAATTCCTTTCGAGCCGGGAGAAATCGAGGCAAGGGTGCGTAACCTACTTCGCTATAATGACTTAATTAAATATAGCCAAAGTCGGGCCAAGCTATTGGAAACCCAGCTGATTACCGACCACAAGACTGAGCTATCGAATGACCGGCACTTCCGCGACCGATTCACTCAAGAATTCTCGCGCAGCAAGCGGCACCACAACCCCTTGACGCTGTTATTGCTGGACATTGATGATTTCAAGCGGATCAATGACAGCTCCAGTTACGAATTCGGCGACACCGTTTTGCGCACGGTGGCTGAAGTCATTCGCCATTCGGTAAGAAATATCGACATCCCGGCGCGGATCGGCGGCGATGAATATGCCGTATTAATGCCTGACACCAACCTCGAAGAAGGCGTCGGCGTGGCCAACCGGATTCTGGCGACCACTTCAGATTTGGTGATCAACGACCAGAAGTTCCGAACCGAAGTCCATCTCTCCATCGGCACCGCTAGTTTCGACGGCACCGGCTTGACCGACACGTC